>NZ_JBQHWS010000006.1:0-83773 GCF_052063845.1 Blautia sp. HCP3S3_D9 | reverse complement strand
TATTTTCTTCCGATACAGATCCGACCGTTTCCACATAATAGGAATGGTTCCACAGCTCCCCTTTCCAAAGCTGGTTTCTTATTTCCGGAAAACGTTCGAAAAGCTTCCTGCCGGAGATCCCCTTCAGGTATTTCACGATCGCAGTTATGGATAATTTCGGAGGGGCTGACACAAAACAGTGTACATGGTCTCCTTCCCCACATTCAAACAGATGGACCGTAAAGCCCTTATCTTCTGCGATCTCCTGCACCAGTTCCTGCAGATATGCCTCGACCTCCGCATTTAATATCTTCCGCCGGTATTTTACCGACCATACCATATGATAATTAATATTGCACACACAAGTGCGGTAATGTATAAGATTTTCTTTCATACATATAGTATACCATGATATCAAAAATTTCGCAATAAAATATCGAACATATTTTCTTTTTTATAATACCGGATACAGTTTTTTATGGGGAGAAATTGAATGAAAACCGTTTTGTTATTTTTATTTATTATGAGTGCAGATATGCACAGTTTGCGCTTTCATCTCGGTAATTGAATTGCCGAGGATTCCCGCTTATTATCCTAAAATCTCAACCCTCATTCTTACAAGGTTAGAATTTAATACTTCTTCTTTCTTATCTGCAACAGCAGTAATCTTAACATTGTCATCTTCGTATACAAATTTTCTATTGTTCTCTACTGTCTGCGCAAGAATAAAAATAGAAAAATTATCTGTAACAAATTCTGCAGATTTTACATTACCTTCTTCATCTACAGCTACATCCTTTGTAACATCGCTGACATTTGAATCATCATCCAGATGTAACACCTGAATTTTAGAAGCCTCCTGATTTACAGTTTCATCTCCTATTTCCTTAACTTCATTAAATTGTATAGAAACAGTAACTGTAGCATTCTGCGGCTCTACTTCAACGCCATCTTTTTCAAAATGCATATCATATGCCGTGTAATCATTCATCTGCTCTGATGAATCCAGACTATTTTCAGCCAGTTCCTTTTGTTCATCAGAAAGCTGTACTTCATTAACAACAAGTGTTGCATCTTCTGGTAAAGCTTTTGAATCTGAAACAACAGCAACAATAGTTTTTTCATCATCTTGATATGTAATAGTTCTTTCTTCTGCCAAAACAGTTGTAACACGTGTTAATGCCACAACTCCCATTTCAAAAGTTTTAAACTTAACACTCTTCACTGCATCTGTTTCATTTTTCTCAAATTCGGCAGTTGTGTCTTCTTTTCTATTTACATAGACTTTTAAAGTACTCTGACATGACTCATCATCTGTATTTTTTTCAAGCTGTGGTGTTGCATACTGCATCTGTACTTTTACAGTGCCAGTTGCAGGTTCAATACGTCCACCAGCGGATTCAGATGTAAAATCTGTTTTTGGTGTTTCCTCTGGAGTTTCTGTAACTTCAGGGGTTGGTGTCTCCGTTGGTACCTCAGTTACTTCTGGAACTGGTGTAACCGGATTCTGTGGATTGTCTGAATCGTTAGAGTCATTAGAATCTTCAGAATCCTCCTGCTGGTCTTCGTCGGGCTGCTCTTCGGGCGTTTGCTCGGGTTATTCTTCCTCTGGCTCCTCAACTTCCGGTTCTTCCTCTTCAGGTTCTTCGCTCTGAGCCGCCACTTCCTCTTCTGTTGTAGTCGCTGCGGGGATATTTTCGCTGCTTGCGAAAATAGCGTTTGCGCCCGACTGCCGGAAAATCATTATAACAGTCAGGAGCGCCGCAAGATAACGCTTGACGTTGCTCTTCATGTTCATGTTTCTTTCTCCCTTTTTTCTCTTTCTTTTTTATCCTCTTTTGCAAACATGCCTCCATGTAAATACATGAGTGTGCGTTACAGTCCAGGCGTTTCCGTCCTTCTTCACCATGCCAATACACCGAGGCTCTATTTTGTATGATAATATGTGTTTCCACTTTGTAAGTGTGGCACTTTCTGGTCACAAAATTGTCATATAATCATATTTTCTCCACTATTTTCGATTTTTCTCCACTATAAACAATTTTTTATCGAAAAAGTTTCGCACTTACGACAATTCCCCATATTTTTGTACAAAAATGAGGCTTCTATTGCACTAATATATGCAATAAAAGCCTCATCGTTTCTTCACGATACGGATGGAGTCTTTACCCATCGAAATTGACAACATCATGAACACTCACGTGCCCGTTACTCCCCTTTATCTACTATTAATAATAGCTTTTAGAGGTCTATTTGTCAAGATGATTTTTCGGAAATTTATACAGAATTTAAGCTGTTTTTTCAGTAAATTTCTCCAGTAATAACCATCCCTGCCGTGATAATTCATACTGATATTTCTGAAGTTGTCTTTAGAGCGTGTTTGAAAAATCATTCCCGCAATCTGCACGCCCCACTTTGCGATATATTTTGTCCTAATTCGGTTGTCGTATTAGCAGATTTCTGCTCCTGCCGGCATTTCTTTCTCAGGTACCATGAGGGAAAGATTTCCGTCTGCATCTTCTGCGCAGAGGATCATTCCTTCGCTGAGTACTCCGGCAAGTTTGGCTGGTTTGAGGTTAGTTACTACCATAACTTTCTTGCCTACCATTTCTTCTGCACTGTAGTGTGCTTTGATTCCGGAAACGATCTGGCGTACCTGGCTGCCAATCTGTACCTGTGAGCAGAGAAGTTTCTTGGATTTCTTTACTTCTTCGCATTTGATGATCTTACCAACCTGGAACTGAAGTTTGCCGAAATCTTCGAATGTGATTTCTGGTTTTGCTTCAATGTCGATCACATCTTCATTCTCTTCTTTTGCAGGTTCTTCAGCTTTTGGCGGATGAAGTTCTGCTACTTTTGCCATTACTTCTTTGAGGTCAAGACGTGCGAAGAGGATTTCCGGTTTCTCAGTTACTTTGTTTCCTGACGGATAGAGACCAAATGTCTTAAGATCTTCTAATTCTCTGTCCTGTGCATTTAACTGAGCAAGGATTCTCTCTGTTGTTTCCGGCATAAAGGATTTCAGCAGAGTTGCGCCGATGCAGATTCCCTCAACGAGATTGTAGAGAACTGTTGCAAGACGGTCTTTCTTTTCTTCATCCTTCGCAAGTGCCCATGGCATTGTTTCGTCGATGTATTTGTTGCAGCGTTTGAAGATTGTGAATACTTCTGTCATTGCGTCTGCTACACGGAGTTTGTCCATTTTTTCGTTTACTTTTGCAGGTACGGAGAGGATGAAGTTCTTGAGATCATCATCTACTGGCTCTGTTACACCTTTGTTTTCTACAACGCCGCCAAAATATTTATTTGACATGGAGATGGTACGGTTTACAAGGTTTCCGAGAGTATTTGCAAGCTCAGAGTTGAGGCGCTCTACCATCAGTTCCCATGTAATGACACCGTCGTTCTCGAATGGCATTTCGTGAAGTACGAAGTAGCGGACTGCATCTACACCGAAGAAGTCTACCAGTTCATCTGCGTAGATTACGTTTCCTTTGGATTTACTCATTTTGCCATCGCCCTGAAGGAGCCACGGATGTCCGAATACCTGTTTCGGAAGCGGCAGATCCAGTGACATCAGGAAGATTGGCCAGTAGATTGTATGGAAACGGATGATGTCTTTTCCAATCAGGTGCAGGTCTGCAGGCCAGAGTTTGTTGAACTGTTCTGTGCTTTCGCCGTCGCAGTCGTAACCGATTCCCGTGATATAGTTTGTAAGGGCGTCAAGCCACACGTATACAACATGTTTCGGGTCGAAGTCTACCGGGATTCCCCATTTAAAGGATGTTCTGGATACGCAGAGATCCTGAAGTCCCGGGAGAAGGAAGTTGTTCATCATTTCGTTCTTACGGGATTCCGGCTGGATGAAATCCGGGTGGGTGTTGATATAGTCAATGAGTTTGTCAGCGTATTTGCTCATTTTGAAGAAGTATGCTTCTTCTTTTGCAGGTACGCATGGGCGGCCGCAGTCCGGACATTTGCCGTCTACGAGCTGGGATTCTGTGAAGAAAGATTCACATGGTGTGCAGTACATTCCTTCGTAGTGTCCTTTGTAGATGTCACCTTTTGCGTACATTTTTTTGAAGATTTTCTTGACCTGTTTTTCATGGTCTTCGTCTGTGGTTCTGATAAATTTGTCATAAGATGTGTTCATCAGATCCCAGATTCTCTTGATCTCGCCGGATACGTTGTCTACGAATTCTTTTGGGGTGATTCCGGCTTCTTCTGCTTTTAATTCGATTTTCTGTCCATGTTCGTCGGTTCCGGTCTGGAAGAATACGTCGTAGCCCTGCTGGCGTTTGTAGCGGGCGATGGCGTCTGCTAAAACCACTTCATAAGTGTTGCCGATGTGCGGTTTGCCGGATGTGTAGGCAATTGCGGTGGTGATGTAATATTTCTGTTTTTCCATGGTTTATTGTCTCCTTTTTTAATGTGGACGCCCGGGAAATTATTTCTCTTTCTATGCGGTTTCGGGATCTAGTAACTCTAAGTGTCTGAAAATCTACTAAAAGCATTCACAAAAATCTCAAACTCGCTTCGCTCAAACAGTGAGATTTTTGTTCATAACGCAGATTTCCAGACACTAAGATTTACACGATCCCTGCAAATGCATAGAAAGAGAAATAATTTCCCAGGCTGGTTTTTGAAATGATAACAACTGTTCCTTATTTGTGGAAGAAAAACATAAATTCTTCATGGTGGGAAGGAACTGGTGTTGGGGAAATAAAAAAACGTCTCCTCAGATTATCTGAGAAGACGAGATTTACCCGTGTTACCACTTCTATTCGTTTCCGGGCTCGCGCGGGGAAACCTTGGGAGGTACGTTGTGATACCTCTACGCTGTAACAGGCGTGCCTGTCGCTGCCTAAAGCTGTTGACTCTCAGCAGTGCCTCTCGGAAGCCATCTTCGATCTGCTCCTTGCATATCCCTCTCAGCCTTGGATTCTGTTCGTTGTGATCCGTGGGGATTTCTCTGTAATACGGTCTGCAAATGTACTCTCTTCTTCAATGAGTTTGTGTTATTTCGTAACAGCGGTTCATCTGTGATTATGGAACGCTGTTGGTTATAGGAAATAGTTATTTCCTGTTATAGGGAAAATATAGCACATTTCGGTGGGTTTGTAAACATTGTTTCCTTGTTTATAGTTTTTACTTTTGAAAATTTTAAATGAGAATTATTTTTATTTATATCTTGACAATTTTCATCCAATATTGTATAGTAACAATATCAGTAATGATTATTGTTATTAAATAAGCAATTAGAGTTACTGCAATTCAGAGAAGGGAGGAATACCATGGCGACACTGAAATACAGCCGTCAGAGAGAATCTATCAAAGAATTTCTGCGAAGCAGGACGGATCATCCTACTGCGGATGTGGTATATGAGAATATGAAGCTTATCTACCCGAATATCAGCCTCGGCACGGTATATCGCAACTTATCTCTGCTGGCTGATCTGGGAGAAATCAAGAAGCTTTCTTCTTTTGCCGGAGCGGATCACTTTGACGGGCGAACCGAGAGGCATTGCCACTTCATGTGTACCAGATGTGAGCGGATCATTGATCTGGAGAATGAGAAGATTCACCACATTATGGAGCTTGCAGGCGAGAACTTTGGCGGAAAGATTACAGATTACAGCGCAAGATTCTTCGGACTATGCGAAGACTGTTTAAAAGAAACAGCAAATGAGTCTGATACTTCCCATGATGCTTCTGATAAAAAGTTTCAAAAAAGCTAAAATAAAGCTTGACTTTTTCAATCAAGTATGGTAACCTAAGAACATAGAAAACAGTAATGATTACTATTATTAAAAAAGTTACTTTTTCTACCGCACATGCGGAAAGCACCAAAGAACAAAATGATGCCGAAAACAATCAAATTTTTATCTGGCATCCAATTAATAAATTCATTAAGAAAAAAGGAGATTTTAATTATGACAAAATGGGTATGTAGTGTATGTGGTTATGTTTATGAAGGCGAGAACGCTCCGGAAGTCTGTCCAGTATGTAAAGCACCAGCTGACAAATTCATCAAACAGGGCGGAGAAATGACATGGGCAGCTGAGCACGTTGTAGGTGTTGCTCAGGGCGTTAGCGAAGATATTATCGAAGATTTAAGAGCAAACTTCCAGGGTGAATGCTCCGAAGTTGGTATGTACCTTGCAATGGCCAGAGTAGCTCATAGAGAAGGATATCCGGAAGTTGGTTTATACTATGAGAAAGCAGCTTTCGAAGAAGCAGAACATGCTGCTAAATTTGCTGAATTATTAGGCGAAGTTGTAACAGACAGCACAAAGAAGAACCTTCAGATGCGTGTAGAAGCTGAGAACGGTGCTACAGCTGGTAAAGTTGACCTTGCTAAACGTGCAAAAGCAGCTAACCTTGACGCTATCCATGATACAGTTCATGAAATGGCAAGAGACGAAGCAAGACATGGAAAAGCATTCGCTGGTCTGCTTAAGAGATACTTCGGAGAATAATTTCATAACAGGAATTTTAAAAGGGAGAGCCGAAATAATCGGTTCTCCCCTTTTTTACTCATTGATTATTCTTTCAAGAAATTTATAAAAAATTTCACTGATACATCTGCCATGTTTTATATTGTGCCACCCAGAAGCAGGGTATATGAATATTTTTTGCTGGTATTCTTGTAATTTATCTCTAAATAGTGCTGGCTATCCAGAGTAATGGTACTTCCACTCTTAATCTTTTTCCGTGCCCCGGTTCCATATTCGCAGAAATATAAACTATCTAATTTGTAACCCTTCTTAACAGCAATATTTATTTTTCCTTTTTTTGCAGTACCGAAAGAAGCAAAGTAGTGATCTCCCTTATCAAACTGTTTACTGTAATCTGTTTTTCCAAAAGTACATTTACTCAGTGGATTGGTATAATTGAATACTGAAACTTTGGATTTAAAAGAATATTTTTTTCCATTTTTTCTCTGTACTGTAAATGATACTGTAGTTGTACCTTGTTTATTTCCTTTTATAGCAATCGAGTGATCACCTCTGAACTGCACGTTTTTTACCGTCGCTACACTTGTGTTGCTGGATTTTAAATTCAGGATCTTATCGGATTTCACTGAATTCATTATTCCATATGTTCCCGTTCCATCTGTTCCATTTTCTCTCATAAGTGTTATCGACTTTGCAAATTTAAGAGTGCCGGCCGCCTGTGCTGTTGCTGGTGCTGCTGCAAGATCCGCTACAATAAATGTAAACGCCAGGAATAATGCAATAACCAGATTTTTGACTTTTTTCATATCTACTTCCTCCTTAGACAAATGTTTTTCTTACTGCTTATTTTATTACTTTTCTTACCGACAAGCAACTTAAATTCCAGAAAATTCCAGCAAAAAGCCCTCAGTATTCGCACTACTGAGGGCTTTTGCCTTGCATTGAATTATATCGCTTCTTTGCCTACTTGCATTATAGTATATGTAATTTTTGAAATCAATATAGCAATTTATGAAAATTACTGAATTCCTCTCAGATACAGTCTCGCCAGCAAATGGTGCGGATCAAGCTGGAGAGTTTCTTCGAAGTGCTCTTTTGCCTTCTCCAGATTTCCGAGGCCGAGATTTCCGAGGCCCATCAGATAGCAGCAATGTGCTTTATTCTTTGTAGTCTTTAAGATCGTATTAGAAGACGGCTTAGACGGATTTCCTGGAAACAGAGAAATAAAAGCTGTTTATACTCTGCAAAAAATCATACTCTGACTTTAAGATATGAGGCAGTTTCTGATAAAGATACTTACTTTAATATTTCTAATCATACGTACTTTAATCTGACAGGTGACTTTTCCAAATCCGCGCTGGATCACAAACTGCAGATACAGGCAGATCGATATATCCTGAATACGCCTGAATTTACTCCTGAAGGTATTTCTAAAGTAGATGGAACACCGTTTGATCTGCGTCAACCTGCTGTACTTCAGGAGCAGATCAAAGCTTATCCAAATGATATACAGATCAAAAGAAATCGGGGATATAATCATGAATATATCTTAAATCATAATATTTCTGCAACATCCCTGACTGCTCCGGCAACGGACAGTAAACCTGACCTGAGCTGTACCTCACCGGATGGCTCTCTGGAACTTCAGATCAGCTCGGATTCTCCTTGTGTTGTCGTTTACTCCGGAAGATATTTCGAAACCGGAATAGAATTAAAAGAAGGCCAGACCACAAGCCCTGATTGCGCCCTCGCCTTCGAATTCCAGGATTATCTGGATGCACCGGGTGGGCATGGATTCCCTTACAATATTGTTCATGCAGGAGAACCATGGACGAGAGAAATATGTTATCGCTTCCTGAAACATTCATAACCTACACATAACGCAAACAGGGGGTGTCTGAAAAATAGACATTCCCCCTGTTCTTTATCCGTTGGTATTTTCCTCATTGGAAGCTTAGCTGTGACTCTGCTCAAGCTGGCTAACTCGTTCTGTTAGAGAATTAATTCTAATCTCATTCATCATTACTCTGTTCATCCAAGTAATCGGCACATTCATCTTATCAATTACATTCTGGTAATTCTCTGCAAGGATGGAAAGATTTCTGTCTGTTATGTTCTCCAGATGCAGTTTGATATCTGCAAAATTATTTCTGGTCTCTTCTTCAAAACGCTCCTGACGCTTTTCCATTCGATCCATTCGGCTTTCAAAACCATCCATTCGCCCTTCCATTCGATCCATTTGGCCTTTAAAACCATCCATTCGCCCTTCCATTCGATCCATTTGGCCTTTAAAACCATCCATTCGCCCTTCCATTCGATCCATTCGGCCTTCAAAACCATCCATTTGGCATTCAAAACCATCCATTCGAGTTCCAAGCCCTTTGACCTCTGCAAAAATAGCTTCCAGTATTTGTCTGTCCGTCACCAGTCCCACCTCCTTTATAGTCCGTATCGTTCTTTTGTATGCGAATGATTATATCACATCTATTACAATACGTCTATTAAAAATCCATAAACATTTGCCCTCGCAAATATCTAGTCTTGCCGGACGCAAAGTAAACAATAACTATCTGGTGACTCTCAGCACTATTTACTCATAAACGGATATTTTATTTATTATTATTCATCTTCTCTTCAATCGCCTCACCAACCCTGTTATAAATAGTCACCGCATCCTGTATATGCGGAATCGTATTTCCATCTGCTCCGGAAGCACCTGCTGAAACAAAAATATACTCTCTGCCCTCAATCTCCGCAAAACTAGCCAGACAATGTCCTGCCTCACTAGTATAACCGGTCTTTCCGCCGAGGATTTTTCCACCTGTGACGGTCGGATCAGAGAGGTTTTTAAACATTGTGCTGTAATAAGTGATACCATCCGGGTGGATATTGGTAACTCCGGTGGAATGTCTGGAAGTCTCCACAATCTCACGGAACGTATCATTCTTAATACAATACTTCATCAACACCGCAATATCCTTAACCGTACTATAATGATCCGGGTTATGCAGTCCTGTGGAATCGCAGAAGTGTGTATTATCCATTCCAAGCTTCTTAGCCTTCTTATTCATCAGCTCCGCAAAATCCGCCTCAGAACCACTGATCGTATCTGCTAATGCAATACAGCACTCCGCGCCAGACGGCAGCATAGCCCCATACAGCAGATCGATCACCCTGACATTCTCTCCCGGTTGAAAACCCGCCTGCGTCGCATCCTGCTCATACAACCCGGCAAACATCTCATCCGTCAGCGTAATCTCCTCATCCAGATCTTTCAGATTCTCAATCGCAACGATCACCGTCATGATCTTCGTCATAGAAGCCGGATAAATCCGCTCTTCACCATTGATCTCTCCAAGAATCTTACCGCCCCGCGCCTGTATCAAAATCACATTAGGACTGTTAATCCCACTGATATCCACTTCCTTCAGAACCGGCTGCTCAAACTGTTCAAACCAATCCTTCACACCCTTGTTCCATCCAATCATAATGACCAGAGCACAGATAATAATCACCTCAGCAAACACACAAGCCACAATCCTGCCCCGGTATCTCCATGCATAGCTTCTCCCACTTCTCTTCTTTCCACGTCTACTCGCTGCCAAACTAACTCCTCCTGTCTGCTTCTACATCATTGCTTAGCATACAATAAATATATCTAACCAATCTCTAATTCACCCCCTACTATACCACACTCCCTAAAAACATTGTAACCCCATTCTTCTCGCGAGAACGCAAAAAGACCCCCGGAGAAATTCTCCGAGAGTCTTAAATTGCTAAAATCTATTATGCTAATTTCATCGGGTTGATCTTCACACCAGGTCCCATTGTCGGAGCGATTACAACGCTCTTTAAATACTGACCTTTCAGTGTGCTTGGTCTAGCCTTAACGATAGCATCGATCAGCGTCTGGAAGTTGTCGCTTAACTGTTCTTCTGTAAAGGATGCTTTACCAACCGGAACATGAATGATGTTGGTTTTATCAAGACGGTACTCAATCTTACCTGCTTTGATATCGTGAACTGCTTTAGTAACGTCCATTGTTACTGTACCAGCTTTCGGGTTTGGCATTAAACCTTTCGGTCCAAGTACACGACCAAGACGACCTACAACACCCATCATATCTGGAGTTGCAACAACAACGTCAAAGTCTAACCATCCTTCATTCTGGATCTTCGGAATAAGTTCCTCAGCTCCTACGAATTCAGCACCTGCTGCTTTTGCTTCTTCAGCTTTAGCATCTTTAGCGAATACTAAAACACGAACTTTTTTACCAGTACCGTGTGGCAGAACTACTGCACCACGGATCTGCTGATCTGCATGACGTCCATCGCAGCCTGTACGGATATGAACTTCGATAGTCTCGTCAAATTTAGCAACAGCAGCTTTTTTAACTAAGCTGATAGCTTCTGCGGTATCATATAATGTAGCGCGGTCTACTGCTTTAGCAGCTTCCACGTATTTCTTTCCTCGTTTCATTTCTATAACCTCCTGTGGTATTTGCGGGGAACGCCCTCCCACTTACTATTTAATATTAAAATTAATCAACTACTTCGATTCCCATACTTCTTGCAGTACCAGCGATCATGCTCATAGCTGCTTCGAGGGATGCTGCATTTAAGTCTTTCATCTTAAGTTCAGCGATTTCCTGAACCTGAGCTTTAGTAACCTTAGCAACTTTTGTCTTGTTCGGTACGCCGGAACCGGATTTAATCTTAGCAGCTTTCTTAAGAAGAACTGCAGCCGGCGGAGTTTTGGTTATGAAGCTGAAACTTCTGTCTGCATAAACAGTGATAACTACAGGAATGATTAAGTCTCCCTGATCTGCTGTTCTTGCATTGAACTCTTTTGTGAACTGAACGATATTTACACCGTGCTGTCCAAGAGCTGGACCTACAGGTGGTGCTGGAGTTGCTTTACCAGCCGGAATCTGTAATTTGATATATCCTGTTACTTTCTTTGCCATTTTCGGCACCTCCTATGTGGTATTGGCGGGGGTTTATGTCCCTCCCACGATATTGTTACCTTTGCTTGTTACATCTGTTTGATTTCTGCGAAACTAATTTCTACCGGCGTTTCGCGGCCGAAAAGTTCAACATTGATCGTTGCTGTCTGCTTCTGCACATTGAGAGCAGTGATAACACCAACGGTATCTTTCCAGGCACCGCCTGTGACAACAACTGTATCGCCCTCTGCGAAATCTACCTGAATATCCTCATTCTGGATACCAAGAGGAATCATCTCTTCCTCAGTTAACGGTACCGGCTTGGATCCTGGTCCAACGAAGCCTGTTACACCTCTGGTGTTACGGACAACATACCATGTATCGTCATTCATAACCATGTTGAGAAGTACATAGCCAGGAAACATTTTCTTCTGAACCTGTTTCACAGTTCCGTTCTTCAGCTCGGATACTTCCTGTAAAGGAACACGAACTTCAAGGATCTGATCTTCCAGGTGTCGGTTTTCGATGGTTTTTTCAATGTTGGCTTTTACTTTGTTTTCATACCCGGAATAAGTATGAACAACATACCATTTCGCTTCTGACATACAATCACCTTATCCTTATTTCATTAAAAGATTAATGCCTTCGAGAATAAATGAATCCATTACGCTGATCAGTACGCAAAGCACGATTGATACACACACAACCACGATGGTCTGTTTGATCAAAGTGCTGCGGTCTGTCCAGACGATCTTCTTGAATTCTGATTGAAGTCCCTGAAACCAACTCTTCTTCTGGCTCTTGCCAGCAGATTTTTCATTTCCTTGCATAGCCTGACCTCACAATTCTCTGTGAGTAACTGTTTCGTCCAGTTACCTTGGATTACTTTGTTTCCTTATGCAGAGTGTGTTTGCGGCAGAACTTACAATATTTCTGAGTTTCCATTCTTTCAGGATGGTTCTTTTTCTCCTTAGTCATATTGTAGTTACGCTGCTTGCACTCGGTACATGCTAATGTAATCTTAACGCGCACAACTTCCACCTCCAGTGTTTTCATTTGCATGGTCGTTTTTCTCACGCCTGACGATGTATCCGTCATCTTTTTCGAGCATAAAAAAAAGACCTAACTTCCATGTCGCTTGTCAAGTTTATCACACATGACATGCTCAAGTCAAGTCTTTTCTTATATTTATGCCTATATTTTATCGCGTATTTTTCGCATTTAGAATCTCTTGAAAAATCAGGAAGATCATTTTGCAGATATCAGAAAACATATTCTCTATATTCCGCCAAAATATGACGCTTTATCCCTGAAACTCTCTGAATCCGCCAGTACATCAGATTGATTTCTCCGCGATATGATAGGATCCTTTAAATGTTCTCTTCACCTGATACAAACACTTATCTGCTTCCTCATACAGTTCCTGGAACGTCGCTCCGGCTCTCTCTGTAGTAACGATTCCCATGGATGCCGAGATCATTACAGACTTGTCGTCTTTTTCATAGTTAATATGAAGTTTTGCAGAAAGCCTCTGCAAACTCTCTTCCGCATCCTGTCTGGGCATATTTGGCATGAAAACTACGAATTCATCACCCCCCAGTCGACAGACAACATCCTTTGCCCTGCAATGTTTCTGCATAGTAAGAACCACTTCATAGAGTGCCTTATCGCCCCACATATGACCAAGCACATCATTTAGTGTCTTGAAATTATCCAGGTCTGCAATAGTGAAAGTATGTACACATCCCTCATCCGGTGCATTCTCCAGAAGCTGGTTGATCATCGCCGTACCTGCTGCACGGTTCATCGCACCGGTCAGCAGATCCGTCATGGCTTCTTTCTGTAGTTTAAGCATATTATTCTCAAGACTGGTAATGTCCTCAATACTTCCAACCATACGGGAAACTTTTCCAGATTCATCATACAGATTCGTAGTATTAAACTGCAGGTATCTCAGTTTCCCTCCCGCACGTATTTTTACCTTTCGTGACTGGGATGTCTCCGATGAATCCACAGACTGCAAAATCTCCTCGATCACTGAACAGGTAGCCGGATTAATATCCCTGATTTTCTTAAGCAGTACCGGAATACTCAACTGTGCCTGATCCAGTCCCAGTTCCAGATATTTGTCATTCAGAAACTGTATCAATTCTGTTTCCACATCATAAGTAAAAACACATAAATCACTGTCTTTGGCAGTAATACGGTAAGTTTCTTCATTCAGTGTCAGCTGACGATTCAGATTTCGGATATAGACTCTGTCCTGTCTCTGAAAATGCAGATAACCCCCCGCAAACACAGCCAGTGCCAACAGAATCTTAATCGTCAGAAACAGTACATACCTCTGATATGTCCTGCCTGTCTTCAGTACATAATCTTTATCTATGATAGTTACCACATACAGATCATATCCCTTCACCGGGCTGATCACTGCCATCTTATTTCCATAATCGCTGTTAATCTCAAACGGAACAGTAACCCCTGTCCGCGCTCTGAATTCGATCGTAGAAAGTGGAACACTCAACTCTCTCATTTCCAGATCTGCAAAAATATTACTGCCAAATGCCGCATCTGTATTTCTGCCAACTATACAGTCCCCATTACCATCAGTAATAAACATGCTCGTATATTTCACACTCCTGCCGGACTGCTTAAATACACTCAGTCTGCTTCCGAAAAGCACTCCGCAGAGTACTCCTTCTGTTTCACCATCCCCGCCCTTCACAGGTACAGACAAAAGAACTCCATTGTCATAGGAACTGCTGCATTTTGCAAGGCCTCTGCCTCCTGCCATACTGGTCTGAAAATATTCCGTGTCTGAATAATCCCGACCAGTTTCCGCTGCAAAACCATCTTTACCTATAATGCGAAAATATTCAAACTCCGTTGCTTTCTCACTGAAATTCTCATAAAGCAAATCTCTGGTTTCCTCGTCATCCAAAGGCATCTTGCTGATAAACTTCGCAGCATAATCCAGGATATCATAATACTTATCCGCTTTATACCGAACCAGGCTGGCATTCTGTTCCGTCCATTCTGTGATGAAATCGCGGGACTTGGATTTCTCCGCTTCCTTTACCGATGTATTAAAATTAATCAGCTCCCATGAAATGAAGATCACTGCAATGAGAGCTGTAAAAAATAAGATTCTCTTTCGCCTTTTTTTATTATCTGGCCTACTCACCTTTATACGCCTCCGCGCTCTACTTTTAACAGACATATGATGTCTATTCTCAATAACGGAATACTTTTTTCCATTATATAAGTATTACGCACGGATGTCAAAGTTTATTGCCTGTTCATGCCAAAACACCTCTCGGGATAGCAGCGCGTGAACAGTAACCTTCATCTTTCTATTTCGTCTGTCCGGAAATCTGCTTCAGAAGTTCAATCTCACTGATAAACTCTGAATCATTTCCCTGACTGTCAATATATATGCCCTGCCATCCGGATCTGCGGCGGCTGCTGACAATGATATATTCTGTTGAAATTCTTCCCTGCTTCTCCCGTAATTCTTCATCAGAAAAATGCAGTTCCGGATTATAAACGACACTACGGATTTCATCGGAAGCAAAACTTCTGCTCTCCTGATATGCCTGCGGATATCCTGCTTTATCAAACATGAGATCTGCCTTTACAAGCAGTTCTCCCAAATCCCGAAATTTAATCGCACTCGGAAATAATCTACAATAAGCTCTCCCTGCCCTGTTCTCTCCATTTCTCTCATCTGTACAGATGTATAAAGTACTGACAGGTAAATCACTTCTTTTTCTCATGAATCCATTCTGTCCCCCCTTTTCTCTCCAAAGGAAGTTCATTATGAATAGAGACCTCCCTCGTTTCTGCCTTTATCTGAATTCTGTTATTTCCCATAATCTTGTTGAAATTTACTGTAATGCGCTGGATTACTTTCTGTGCTGCCTCATAACTGCAGTAAGGAAGCATTATGACATACTGTTCATCACTGTATCTGGCTGCCACATCTCCCATTCTGAGATGGCGCCATAAGGTCAGCTGCAATTTATCTATGGCTTTTTTCCTATAATATTGAATTCTGGTCGGTTCCGTCTGCATTCTCTTCTCATCGATCACAACCGTCAGCAGAATCATAAACTCTGCAATCCCCGAGCGCAGAACACGTCGGACTTCCAGTCTGTATATCTCCCGAAATACGGTATATTCACAGAAAAATACGCCATTTGGATCCTCCTCCTGGATTTCTCCATAGATATCATCCATGGTTGCCTGAGCAATATCCTTACTCATTCCAAGAATTTCATCATACAGTTCCCGCATCTTCTGGGATCTGTGCATTCCAAGTCTCTCATACAGAATCTTCATCGCTGTGTCATACTGTTTCAGGGCATTCTCAATATTTCCCTGTCCTACCCAGCTCTTGATAAGCCAATAGTGGGTATCTTCATTCAGTTCGTCACAGGACATCGCATATCCACAGACATTCTGAATCTTGTCATATGCATGTACACTACTGTACAGTTCACACAACTCATTTACCAATTTCATATATACAGAATGATGATAAGTATACCGTACAGACATCCAGGAGTCAGATGTCAGAACAGAAGTCTGAGGTTTCTCATAACAGGCAACCGCCTGTTCATATTTCCTGATCTGTTCATTTATATCCTTACTGCATTCTCTTGTCTGCTCTGCATAATACTTAAACTCTGACATATCACTTCGAAGTTCTATGTCATGATTCCATCCATATGTACCTGTTCCGGAAACAATATATTCCTCTGATCCCAGTTGTTTCAGCACACTGCGTACTCTATATACCAGGTTCTTAAGCGCACCCATGGGATTTGACGAACCGCCGTTTCCCCATATCAGCTCTCCCAGTTCTTCGGCACTGATCATCCGATCATGATTCAGCAGAAGATACGCCATAAGTTTCATTACTTTCTTTGAATGAATCGTTTCTTCATTCAGAGATGCAGTCCCACTCTCCAGACGGAATTCCCCGAAAAAATGTACTTTTACTGTTTGACTCATCGTCTCTTTCCCCCGTCAAATATGAATTCAGTTATCACTTTCTACTGCAGATTCCATCAATTTCATCAACTCCAGCGCACTGCGGAAAATCTCTTTCTTCTCTTTTTCCACCCACTGGACAGTTCCCTGCCAGGTACCTGATTCCGTATCTTTGATCTGCACGATAAATGTTTTCTCTTTCTTCATGTTAACCTCTATCTTCAATATAACATTTTTCGATGCCTTACAAATAACCGGGACAAAAATTCTCCGGTTTTATTAGAATATCACATTTCAGTCACAAAACTGTCATATAAAGAAAAATTAGTTCAAAAAATAGAGACTGTTTTCGAGGTCCATTCATTTTTTGTGACCATATATTATTATGCACATGTCATGCAGATAAGGCTATCCACATTCATTACTTTCTTATATTATGAAGAATATTACTGGTCGAAGTCTATCGGCCTCTTCAAAGATAAATGCCGGACAGTAAGCTGCCGATTACATAATCGACAAAAAAATCCCGACAGTTACAAACATTTTTTCCAAATGTCTGCCCTGTCGGGAAATAATTTCAATAAGACGCTCAAATATAAGTTTCCAGCGTAATAATAACTGCAACTATTACAATTCCAATCCTGTTTTTCAGAAGTAATCATACCCCCCATGGATATCCACAATACTTCCATTCATATAATTATTCGTAAGAATACTGTACGCCATATCTGCCACATCTTTAATCTCACCAAATCTGTGAAGTGCAATCTTGCGATTGATGCGGTCATAACTCTCCTGTGTACGGTTCTCATGCCACGGAGTCTCTATAAATCCAGGTGCAATGGCATTGACTGTGATGCCTTTCGGCTCAAATTCCTTTACCAGAGATTTCGTCAGGAAATGAATTGCCGCTTTGGTCACACCATAAACCAGCGAAGAGGAATACGCCTGCTGTCCTGCATAAGATCCCATAAAGAGCACTCTTCCGCCTTCTGTCATCACCGGCATAAATTCTTTGATCATAAATACCGGCACTGACAGATTCGTGTTTACGATCTTATTCCACTCCTCAAAGGTATAATCCTGAAATTTGTCATAAGTGCTGATTCCCGCATTACTGATCAGCCAGTCTACATGTCCGGCTTTCTCCTTCACTTCTCCGACGAAATTCATCATCTCATCATAGGAAGACATATTCGCTTTCAGAATGATCAGTTTCTCCTGCTCTTCCGGTTTCAAACTGTCCCAGAATTCATTTGCCTTGTGCGCATTATGTGCATAAGTGGCAAAAATCAGATCATCTTTCTCTGAATTCGCCAAAATCTTCTCCACAATGCCGCGGCCGATTCCTGAAGTTCCGCCTGTAATTACTGTTACTTTGCTCATTTCTTACCTCTATTACTACCTATTGCTGTTTTATATCACTTTTAACAATACGCTTTTCAATATATAGGCGCGTATCATATTCAGACATCCTATAGATAGTGACATGTCAACAACACTGTTTATATTCTTATATTTCCATTTTTTCCAATGATGTTACGATTCACTCTTCATTCAACAGCGTCAATTCTTATAATTCCATCAGTCTGTCATAAACTTCCTTCGGTGCATACGGCTGCTGATTATGAATCGGCTCACCCAGACAAGTCTTCGGATATGCAAAAGTCCCATGCTCCAGCATAACTTCCAGAAGTTTCGGACCTTCCCCCTCCAGAAATTCCGGTGCCTCTTCTTTTACAGCATCACAATGCATTCTCAATGAAGCAATCCCATAAGCCTTCGCAACCTCTGAGAAATCACAGGATGCAAAACCACATCCATCTGTAGTTCCGGCAAAGAGGCAGTCAAAATAATCTCTCTGCAGATGCCGGATCATTCCCAGCGCTTCATTATTCATAACCATTATTTTAATAGGAAGATTCTCTCTCTTTACCCATTCCAGTTCCTGAATATTCATCTGTAAGGCACCATCACCACAGATACATGCGGTCGGTTTTCCAGTGGCATAATAAGCTCCGATCGCCGCCGGAAGTCCATATCCCATTGCACCATGTCCACCGGAAAAAAGAAGCTTCTGTCCTTCATGATTTTTAAATGACTGATAACTCCATACCATGTGCTGGCCTACATCAACTGCAATCGCTGAAGTATCTGTCAGCATGTCACTGAGATCCGCAATCATACGATTCGGATATCTCTCCGGTGTATTGTCATCCACTGCCTGAAGATTCTCTTTGATCTCGTTGCAGACATTCAGCCACTCACTAATGCCCTCAGGCTCCGGACTGGACACTTTCGCCAGACAATCGATTACTGCGCCGGTCTCTGCCTGCAGTTTCAACTCATTCTCACCATTCTCATGAATATCTCTTTGAAGATTATACTGATCGATATCCACACGAATGATCTTCGCACCTTTCGCAAATTCATGAACCTTCGTTCCGATCTGTCTGGTACACATGGAAATTCCGAAACAGAGAAGCAGATCACTCTTGGCATTGGCGATCATATTTGCGTAGCGATGTCCATATGCACCGCCAATACATCCGAAGTTTAACGGATGCTCATAACCCAGCACAGATTTTGCCAGCACACTGGTAATGATCGGAATCTGTCTCTTCTGCGCAAATCGGATTAGTTTCTGCTGGCTTGCATAACTGTCCACGCCATGACCCAGCATAATCACCGGGCGCTTCGCCTCTTCCAGCGCTTCCAGAATCTTATCTGCCGCCTGCTGTGCCGCAGCTGCATCTGTGTGTTTATCCTCAAACACCATATCATAAACCGGATTCTCTACTTCACTTCTCTGAATATTCATGGGAAGGTCAATGAGAACCGGACCTCTGCGTCCTGTTGTCGCAATATGATAAGCCTTATTTAATTCCTCTACAATATCCTCCGGATTCCGGATCTGAACTGCATATTTCGTAATCGGTTTCGCCATTGCCACAATGTCCGTCTCCTGAAATCCCTGCTGACGAAGTCCCTCAATCCCGGAATATTCATAAGTATTCAACTGCCCTGTAAGAAAGATCACAGGCAGAGAATCATAATAAGCATCTGCCACACCACTTAAGAGATTCACCGCTCCCGGGCCGCTGGTAGCATAAGCACATGCACATTCCTCTTTCGCCTGAGCATAACCGCATGCTGCAAAAGCTGCACCCTGCTCATTATAGCTGGAATGATTCTCTGTCTCTGGATTTCTCTCAATAGAATCCACCACATGTGCGATCATTGTACCCTGATATCCAAAGAAATGGCTAATTCCTTTTTTCTGCAAAAATGTAACAATATAGTCTGAAAGTTTCATTTTACCTCCCGTCAGATCAGCATACCGATCTTACCTCTCTGTACTGTTTTTCCAGTCTTTTCCAGTACGTCTATATAAATATCAAGAATCTCCTCATCCTCCGCGAAAAGCTCATTCTTCTGCAGACTCTTCTGCATCATCTTGAAATATGGGCGGAAAACCTTCTCAAGTGTCATATAGTCTTCATTCTTGTACAGGTTCTTGATATAATCCTTCTGTTTTTCATAAGAAACACCCAGGTTCATACGCTCCCCACAAAATTCAACATACTCCCAGCATTCATTGAAATACTCCTTATGTCTTCTGCTTCTCGCAAGCCTGCGACTGTTTCGCATACGCTCCTTACTGTATTTCTCAAAATCTCCCGCTTCTTTCCAGAACTGAGTATAGCTTACCCTCGCGCTGACTGCCAGTGCGATCGGTGTAACATACCTTGGTTCTGTAGCCTTCTTATAATTATTGCCATAAGTTACTGTCAGATATTCTGCCGTTTTAGCCGGAACCTGAAGTTCCACACCCTCCAGCATAACTCTCTTACTCTTGGCAAAAATTTCTGCCGGATAAACTGTCGTCTGCTTTCTTCTTTTAAGAATATATTTATCTGCTTTTGGCTGCTGATGCAGTCTGATAAATTTATCATATAGACGCGCTGCCTGTCTCTGACGTCCATTGATCAGACACTGCAGTCTCATCAACGTACGGTTTACCCTGCTCTTGAAATTTCTCTCCGCATAATTGATATGGCAAAGTTCTGTCCATGCATTCTCATCTCTGGAAAATCTGCGGTTTGCAGACGCAGAAGCCACCGGTGTCCTCAATGGAAAAATGTTGACTCCGATTCCCGGAAATGCATAATCTCTGGTGTTATCCATATTCAGGCAGAGAGTATCTGTATTCGTATACCTCAGATAGAATCCGGAGAACCATTTATGACTCTTCATGGATTCCAGCGCCCGTCTCTCTCTCGGATCTTCCTCCACTGCCTGACGAAAACGCTCCATCTCTGCCGTCTTCATCAGCACAACACCAAACATCGGATTCTGTGGAAAAGGATGCCCTTCCACTGTGCAGAGCGTCAGACGCGGCGAAAGAAAATATTCAATTTCATTCTTCTGGCATATTTCATCAATTTCCTGTAATAATGACAATATTACCTTTTGCTTCTTGTTCAACTCTATACTCCATTTCTATTCAGATTTTTGACTGTACGGATTACTATTCACTTTGTTCTCAGTAATCTGTAAGAAACACCTATATCCTGTGCACGGGCATCTCCCTGTCAAAAATATTTATCACACATTGCTGCTCACACTCTGAACAATCTGTTTAATTTCTTCAATACTTCCGTATTTATCCAGCCAGTTATCCAGCACCACTGTGATGTCTGTCTTCTTTGCAAAACTCTTCGCCTGCCTGCTTCCATCATTCAAGTCATTGATAAAGATACGGTATAATTCTGTCTTTACATAAGATGGCATCTGAGATTCCAGTGCTTTCTTATAATTAGCAAATGCCTCTCTGGTCTGTCCCTGTTTCATACGAACATCTCCTACCAGTTTGTATACGCAGGATTTCTCTTCTTTATTAAACTGTTTACTCCGTACTTGTTCTGCCAGCCATTCCAGTTCGCTTTCCTCACTGGTACACATAATCTGTGTACGAAGTTTTGCCAGTTCTTTGGAATATCCAAGTCTCTTCCATGCTCTGGTAAGCGCTTTTCTGTAATATTCTCTCTTCTTCTCCGGTGCTCTCTCTTCACTGACAGGAGTCAGCATCGAAACCTCAATTACTGCACAGATCTCATCGATCACTTTCTCAAGCTCACTCTGAGTGTGCGCACAGGCAACTTTCGCCATGTAAAATGCTCCCTGAATATCATCATCCTCTGGAATCAGCTGACTCCACAATTCCATCAGAGAAAGTGCGTCCTTCTTCCTGCGGCTTGCCAGAAGTTCTTCACAGTCTTTCAGAATCTCATCCTTATACTCCTTGAAGAATCTGTCCATCTCCATCCATACAATTCCGTTAGTTGTTTTCTCTTTTATCTGGAGATAAAGTTCTGCCGCTTTCTGCATCTCTCCATTCATCCAGAAAATATCCGCTTTATATTTCAGAAAATATCCGTCCTCCGGGAAAAGTTTGAGTGCTTTTTCCAGGAAACGTTCTGCTTCTATACGGTTCTCTCCCGCATTCTCCATAAGGAATCGACATTTGAATTTCATAAATCCAGGGTGTCCCGGATAACGCTCCACAAGGTCCTCGACTATCTGCTGTGCTTCCTTCATACGATGGAACTCGTAATGATCTGCTGCTTTTCTGAAGAGTTCGATATCCTCCTTCAGTTTCTCCATCTCAGGAGAAAGATGATCCAGATTCTGGCGGATCTGCAGCATACGATATGCCTTTGACACACGTTCTGTATAAAAAAGTGTCAAAACACCCGCATAGAATATCTCATCCGGAATCTCCACAAGGATCGGATGATAAAATGCATAAATATTGGTATAGTCTTCTCTTCCTATGAAATCAGCACTTAACTGATTCTTATAATAAGAACCAAACAATGCACTCAGCTTACGAAAAGACCGGTTCTCAATCAATTCACTGATCTTCAGTCCGGATTCCTCAATAGCTCTCTGAAGATCCAGCGCTACTGCACGGGCTTTCATAGTCAGACCTTCCTGGCGTACCTTATGGCTCTTCTTTGCGATCCGCATATTGTAGAACTTGCGGAATACAGAATCCCTGCGAAGTTTACCTTTCTTGAGCTTTGGCATATATTCGTCACGAAACTCCTGATAAGGAAGCTCATCCACACAGACTGCCACGTGTCCCTCTCTGCTGTGATGCGGCGGCATATAAGACCACTCATCTCCATAATGCCAGATCAGATAGTCACTGCACTTATTTGGGATCATTGCCTTCTGTCCCTCAAAAACGCCCTCCTTCACCGGAAACATCATATCTTTGTCAAAAAGAAACGGGCAGCCGCCCCAGCGCATGGCATAGCGGTCACATTCCTCTTCATTATAGGAGAACATAATCTTCTCAAGCTTTGCCAGTGTTCTTTTTTTACCAAGAAAAATATAAGAAAGAAGATACTTCAGATACATGGATGCAGGTATCTCCCAGCGGTCACTGTAGCCTACAGAAATATTGATAAGATCTGAATAGATCATCATATGTGTTCTGTATTTCTCATATTCTCTGTCATCTGCCGGAATCGGATCCAGTGTAAGAATGTCTATGATCTCTCCGCCGCAGTCCTTACCAATAATCTGGCTCTTGTGGATCGCGCAGGTATTGGTGGATGCGTAGCGTGGAAATGAATTTGTATAATTTCTGTCCACTTCCGAACACTGTATCTCTCTGTTCGGGGGAAGCTCTGTCTTACAAATCTCTACAAACTTCTCCCAGTCCGAACGTGGCATATATAAGTCTACATCATCATCCCAGGGAACAAATCCTTCATGTCTGAGGGCTCCGATCAGGGAGCCTCCTGCCAGCACATATCTGAGATTATGTTCCCTGCAGATTTCATCAACCTCTCTGAAAAGCTTCAGGAGGTATTCCTGTTTCTCCGTCATGGGTTATCCTTTCTGATTAATTGTTTCCAAAATTTCTATTATTTTAACCGACTCATCATAGAAGAGCCGTGTACATTCTGTCCGTTTATCGCGGATCATGATCATCAGTTCCTGTAACAGGTAGCGGAAGCCATTTCCCTCAAAATTAAAACTATATCTCTTGAGAAATTCCTTTCCAGAAATATTAGCTTCGAAATAACCGGTATTCCACCAGTCATTTGGAATGGTAACCCTGCCATTGCTTCCAATAATCACAAGTTCATTCTCAATATCTACAGTTGTTCCAATCTCAATCGTTGCCAGCGCACTGGCATACTTCATCGTGATCATGTCATACACAAACTTACCACTTTGACTGCGGACTGCATTGGTATTAATGTCCTGATATTTCTTTCCCAGCAGCTTGATCACTGCGCAGATTGCTGTGCAGACAGTTTCGTTAAAAGTCTTGCCGCCTTCAAAATCATCCTGAGAAATGGCGCATTTTACACTTACCATATCTCCCACCAGATTGCTGTGTATCAGCCATACCAGCTGATTAAACGCACGCAGATAAACCAGAGTCATCCGATCGATCAGAACTACATGGTTCTCTCTTGCCACATCAAATAAATGACGCAGCTTCTCTGAGGAAAGAGACATCGGCGAATCACTGATCACATATTTTCCCTGCTTCAGTGCATGTTCAATGTATTCCACCCTCTTATTCAGAGAAGACTTAATATATACAATATCTACATCCGACAGAAACTCATCATAATCACTCCAGCAGGATCCCAGCTCATATTTATCGCAAAACTCCTGTGCTAGCTCCTGATTCTCACTAAATACCCGTTCTACATGAATACCGCTGACAAATTTGGATTCCTGAACAAAGTCATTATCTTCAATATTGTCCGTCGCAATTCCCATATTAAAGATAACACCTTCGCTGCGAAGTTTTGTACTGGAAATATTCTTCGTCCGTTCCAGATAAACTACATCACAATAATTCTTAAGATAATCAAATTTACCCCGCCAATCAGAACCAACTACCAGAACATCAATATCATATTTAATAATGTCACTAACCTTCTGACCCTGGTATTCTTCAATAATGATCTCGTCTGCCAGACCGGTTCTTCGCACATTCTCAATTCTCTTGATCAGGCTGTCCCTCACATTGAGCTTTCCGCGTTCGATATCAAAGCTCTCACTTGTGACACCTACGATCAGATAATCGCCAAGTGCTTTCGCCCTCTTGATAATATTGTAGTGGCCCTTATGAAACAGATCAAAAGTGCCATATGTGATCACTCTTTTCATTCTCTCCGTTTAACTCCCAAAAAAATTTTACTGATTGTAACTGCTTTGTACCTTCACAATTACATCTGATTTACACTATAGATACTTTTATTATATCATACTTCCCAACTTACGTCACCTATCTGTTACCAGAATGTTAAATTAACGTTAAGAAAAAATCCCATTAACACTCCAATGACATAATTTCTCTTGACCATGGCGCAATCCTGCCCGGAGGGCTTTTTATATAATTAGGAAATTCATCAGAATTTCCTAATTATATAAAAAGACTTTGAAATACTGATATACTACCATTCACAGTATTTCAAAGTCCTCAGTTGTGTTTTATTCTTTTTCTTCAGGCTTCAGTTCATCTAAATCCAATGCATCCGGCGGAAGCTCATTTAACTGCAATTCCTCCTGCATCTCTTCTGACTGTACCGCATCTGCCTGTAAATTTCCTGAATTATTCTCCTGTTTCAGTTCATCCAACAGATCATTATTCTTCATATTTCTGGTTGTTTTTTCCAACTCCTGGATCAGATCTTCAAGAGAAAGTAACTCTTCCTCCTCATTCTTAATCTGCTCATCCGGAATATCATCCAGATCATATTCCTCGATATCCAGATGATCCGTACCTGCTACATTACTGAAACCTTCATGTTTATCTGAGGTACGCTCCATCAGATCATCATCCAGATTAATCTTCTGCATATGACCATCCTGTTCGCTCTCAGAATCCAGCGTCGCCGCCAGTTCTTCAATCGCTTTCTTTCGTCTGAGAAGTTCATATTCATGATCCTCACGGTCATACTCCTCTTCCAGACCTTCATCTCTGACTGTCTTATCCTTCTTAATAAGAATAAATGCGATCAGATTCAGTACCCCTGTATACAGAAGATCTACCGGCAGACTTCCCAGAACAAGGACAAATACCAACGATACCCCAAGTAGTGCCCAGACATTGTTCATCTCAGGGATCTGCAGAATATACAGACCATTCATAATGATCATGATCGGATAATGGAAGAAATAAATTCCCATCGTATGACGTCCCACATAAGTAAGCGGCAGCTTAATATCCGGCAATAACGCAAGCAACGTATAGATCAGGATAAAAGATACCAGATACATCAGCAGTCTGAGAATGATTCCTTCCGGGTCTGTCAGACCACAGAGTTTATATCCATGATTACCACGGAAAATTGCAATTCCCATATCATTAGTAATCATATAATTCGGTATTGCCCACAGCAGTACTGCTGAAATCGGAACCAGCACCCATTTCCCCTTAAACTTACGAACTGCAGTGATATATTCACTCTTCCACAGATAACCAGCCACAAAGAATGGGAAAAATACCACAATTCTTGATGCAGACAGGAAAGTCGTAAACTCCGGTCTGGTTCCTGCCCATAATGCAATAGCAATACTGATCGGAACGATAAATCTGATCTTGCCCAACGCTTCAATAGTAAGACGATAAATAAATAACGCCAGAATATACCACATAACCGTTCCGGTCGGTCTGAGGATCTCATAGTCTACAGACCTTCCCAGCCAGATCTGTGAATACCAGGTCAGAGTGTAGCCCAAAATATATGGGATCAGCAGATTCTTAAAATTCTTCAATGCATTCTGCGGCTTCTTGGACAGATATCCCGAAACAAAAATAAACGCAGGCATGTGGAAAATAGTGATCGCATACCACACATATCTTACCACAGTGTCTACCTTTACGAGGTTGAATGCAATAATATGGTTAAATACTACCAGAAAGATAAGCAATACCTTGAAATTATCGATCAGGTAGGAGTAAGGCACAGCCGGCCTCTCTTTCTTTATTCTCATATTAAATACTATCCTTTAATCATATTCATAACCTGACATGAATCGAAGAAATATATTATTTTCCCTCTTAAGCAGGTCACAGTTATTACACCAATGATAACATATTTTTACGATTTATGGAATAGGAACTTAATAATCTGTTTAATGAAAGTATTTCCATTGTTACTATTCACACGCTACTATCCCGCGAGGTGTTTTGGCATGAATATGCCAAAATCCCGAGACATGCCGTGCGAATTTATGCTATACGCAGCACAGCGCGGTCTGCCAGATTGTATCATCTGTACAAACCACGCTGTAGATTCATAAATTCAATATTATTTATGACAATATTTCCAAATCCCATGCACTGCATATGAGCAGAAAAAAATACAACTCTTAATCCTGCCATAGCCTGCGTACCTGTAAACATTATAAGTCATAGCCGCCGATTTCAGCTTATTTCTGGACTTACCGCCCTCACTTAAGCGATATTTCAGATACGGCTTATTAACCCCTGCAGCATAGCCATATTTACGTAGAACCTTCAGCCAGGTAATATAATCCTCATGACTGTCATCGTGCTCCATTGGAAATTCCCGTGCCACATCTGTTCTCAGCATCACCGAAGAACAGTTAATACTGTTATGCTTCAGAAGTTCTCTGTAGGTGATCTTTTCCTTCACCGGAATGGTACGGCCTGTACTGTTTCCGTCTGCCCTCATCAATTCACGGCCCGTAGAGCACAGCACATATCCTGTCTCCTCGAGACAATGCAGCTGTTCTTTCAATTTTCCCTTCTCCCACCAGTCATCCGCATCCAGAAAGGCAATATAAATTCCCTGTGCAAGCTTCACGCCTTTGTTTCTGGAGCCTGCCGCACCCATATTCTGTTTGTTCTTAATATACCGAAAGTCCTCTCTACCCTCATAGGCAGACAGGACTTCCTGTGTATGGTCCGTGGAACCGTCATCGATCACAAGGAGTTCCACAGAAACTTCCTGCTCATAAACAGAATCCACAGCCTGTTTAATATACTTCTCTCCGTTGTAAACCGGCATGATCACAGATACCAGCGGTTTATTCATGGTCATTCCTCCGTTTTATTCTCTGAAGCTTCAGCGGTTCTGCCGGAATCCTTCAGCGCATTTACCTGCTTGTCGTCTACTCCCTCGGATACCTCTTTCTGGAAAAAGATCTTAACTGTCATAAAGATCAGCTTAATATCCAACAGGAAAGAATAGTTCTCAATATAAAACAGGTCCAGTTTTAATTTGTCATAAGGAGTGGTGTTATACTTGCCGTAAACCTGCGCATATCCAGTCAGTCCGGCTTTTACTTTCAGACGATAATAAAACTCCGGCAGTTCTTTTTCATACTCGTGCATGATCATCTTACGCTCCGGACGCGGTCCAACCAGAGACATATCTCCCTTAAATACATTGAAAAGCTGCGGCAGTTCATCCAGATGAAGATTTCTCAGCACTCTTCCAACCGGAGTGATACGGGAATCATGCTTGGATGCCAGTCTAGCTCCGTTTTTCTCAGAGTCCACGCACATGCTGCGGAATTTGCAGATCTTAAACGGAGTACCTCCTATGGTGAGACGATCCTGAAAATAAAATACAGGACCTTTGTCGTATGCTTTTACCGCAATCGCTATGATCAGCATGATTGGTGAAGTTATGATAATGCCAATTCCGGAAACCAGAATATCCAGTACTCTCTTTGCAACACGCTGATCTACTGACAGCCCCATGTTTCGAGACATCAGAAGCGGAGTGTCAAAAAGATGGATACGTTCACTTCCCATCAAAATGATATCTGAAATCTTCGGACTGACATAGCATCGAATCGAATGCGCAAAGCAAAACTTCAGATAGCGGTTTCTCTCTGTTGACGGCAGATCCCATATGATCACTCCATCATAATCCCGCATCATTCTGTGAATTTCTTTCTCTCCCTTGCTGACATGAACCTTACCACTGATATCGTATTTATCCTTTCTGGAATTCATCTTGTGGATCAGGTCATCTCCCGGATCACGGTCGCCGTAAATAACCAGCAATTTACGTGCACGATATAATTTGGAATAAATATATCTGGAGCCAAAAATCCAGATAATGATCAGTATCAACTGGATCATCGTCATCTCGATCATCGGCCATATGCTCAGAAACCATCTGTTGATCAGAGTGATCTCCAGATATTCCACTGCATTCGTACACAAGAGTGCCAGTGTCAGGGAATAAAATACGTCTATCCTCTTAAGATATCCGACTTTCAGTCCACCGTACAGCTTTGCAAACATGGCAAACATCAGACCGTAAATCGCGATCAGTACCCAGTTACCTTTTCGCCAGAATGGTTCATCGATCTGTCCTCTGTAGACTGTGTACCACACATAGGCAAAGACAGCCATCTGTGCCAGTACAACCAGACTCGCCAGACAGAACACGATAAATCGTTTATAATCTTCTCTCTTACTCACGTGATAACCTCTGCTTCTTTAAGTCCGGCGGATAGATCATCCGCTCTGTTGTTTGTTCATAACCAGATACCTGCTTCGCAGTCTGGCTGAATATCGTTACTGTTTACTCTGTTCTCTGCAACAACAGCATCATACGAACAGTAACTACATCTTCAAAAAGAATATCTGCATCAGACCTGCACCATCGATACACTGTCTTCTTTTAGTCAGATACCATAAAGTCTTACCTATTATAACGTAAGAAGTATTATACGTCCACCTGTTTTCCTTAAATTTGTGTATATTTACGTATCACACTTCTTCCATTTTCCCCATTATTTTGTGTATAATGTATAATTTTTCGTCGATTTAACGTGGTTTGTAGCGAAAATTTTACATATTTTTTTCAGAAACCTATGGAAATATGCAAAAAAAAATTGTATAATATTGTGTAATAAATGAAAGCGAGGGTTCACTATTATGAAACAAAATAGTATGTTGGCCATGATCCTGGCCGGCGGTCGTGGCAGCCGTCTGCATGATCTTACCAATAAAGTGGCAAAGCCAGCCGTTTCATACGGCGGTAAATATCGTATCGTAGACTTTCCTTTAAGTAACTGTGCCAACAGCGGTGTTAACGTAGTTGGTGTTCTTACACAGTATGAATCCATTCAGCTGAACAGCTATGTTGCAGCCGGCGGACGCTGGGGACTTGATGCCAAAGACAGCGGTGTTTACGTTCTTCCTCCGCGTGAGAAAGCTGATGAGAATCTGAATGTATATCGTGGAACCGCAGATGCGATCTCCCAGAATATCGACTTTATCGACAAATTTGATCCTGAATATGTTCTCGTTCTTTCCGGTGACCATATTTATAAGATGAATTATGATGAGATGCTTGCAGCCCACAAAGCAGCTAATGCAGATGCTACTATCGCAGTTATCGAAGTCCCGATGAAAGAAGCAAGCCGTTTCGGTATCATGAACACCGATGAAACAGGCCGTATTGTTGAATTCGAAGAAAAACCGGAACATCCGAAGAGCAATCTTGCATCCATGGGTATCTATATCTTCACATGGAAGCTTCTCCGCAAGATGCTGATGGCCGATATCAAGAATCCAGATTCCAACCATGACTTTGGTAAAGATATCATCCCTACTATGCTTAACGATAACAAGACTCTTTATGCATATAAATTCAAAGGCTACTGGAAAGATGTTGGTACCATCGACTCTCTCTGGGAAGCAAACATGGATCTGTTAAGTTCTAAGAACGAACTGGATCTGGGCGACCCGGCATGGAAGATTTATACAGAAGACGTTACTGCTCTTCCACAGTATATCAGTGCAGAGGCAGATGTTAAAGATGCATACATTACACAGGGCTGTGTTGTTGCAGGTGAAGTGAAACATTCCGTTCTTTTTACAGGCGTTAAGATTGGTGCCGGTGCGAAAGTTATCGACAGTGTACTGATGCCAGGTGCTATTGTAGAAGAGGGTGCTGTTGTTCAGCGTGCACTTGTAGCTGATGGTATCCGCATCGGTAAGGGTGCTGTCGTAGGCAGTGCAGACAGCGAGCACATCGAGCTTGTAGCGAAACGTGTAAAGGGGGCAGAATAATATGTATAAGGCATTTGGTATCGTAAACTCCTCCGGGAGAAATATTTATGTAGATGGTATGCAGGATTATCGCCCGATCGGCGCGTTTTCCTTCCTTGGAAGATACAGAGTCATCGACTTCCCTATCTCCAATATGACTAACAGCAATATTGACCGTATCCAGGTTTATATCAACAATAAACCACGTTCCGTTGTAGAACACGTTGGAACAGGACGTCATTACAACATCAACTCCAAGAGCGGCAAACTTCAGCTTCTCTTCTCAGAGCACAACAATGACAATGATATCTACAATACAGATATCTCCTGCTACATGGACAATATGGAATCTCTGAGCCGAATGACTCATCCATATGTTGTTATCGCTCCGAACTACATGGTTTATTCCATTGATTTTAACCAGTTTATACATACACATATTGACTCCGGTGCAGATGTTACTCTGCTTTATCACTCTGTTGACAATGCAAGAGAAGCTTATCTGACATGTAACGTTCTGAAACTGAACCGCCAGAAAGGTGTTGAGTCTATCGAACCGAACCACGGTAATAAAAAGAACCAGAATATCTACATGGATACCTGCATCATGAAGACTGAGCTCTTTATCAGCCTGGTAAAAGAAGCTAAGAAGCTTTCCTCCATGTACACTCTGACAGATATCCTGAATGACAAATGTGAAACTCTGGATATCCGTGGCGTTGCACATAAGGGATACTTTGCAAGCATTACAGATTTCCCAAGCTACTATGCAGCAAACATGGATCTTCTTGACTACGAAGCAGCTCAGGAACTCTTCCATGAGAACTGGCCAATCTATACACGTACCAACGACTCCTGCCCGACTCAGTATTTCGATACAGCAGAAGTTAAGAACTCCGTAATCTCCAATGGCTGCCGAATTGAAGGTACTGTTGAGAATTCCGTAATCGGCCGTGGATGCGTGATCAAGAAGGGTGCTGTTGTTAAGAATAGTGTTGTACTCGCTGAAGTTACAATCGGTGAAGATGTTCACGTAGAGAATGAAGTCGTTGACAAATGGGCACGACTCATTCATAAGAAAGAAATCGTATCTCCGGCTGACCAGCCTGGTTATATCAGGAGAGATGATACTCTGTAATTAATGATTAGTTAGATGAAAAGATCCCCTGGAAGTCGCACCTTCCAGGGGATCTTTTAGGTTCCAATTTGTTCTAAGATATGATACACTTATTCTGTTGTCACATCCCACACCGACAACAGGAGGGAGGTGAGTACATGCCAATGTTACTTCATATCCTCATTACAGATATTATTTCTTTTATGCTCTCTGTCTTAGCAGGCATCCTTAGTAATTACATATATAATAAGCTGACAGAACATAAACGTGACAATAAGAAATAAGCGGAACCTCAACCGTAAATCGAGTGAACCCCCGGAAGCAGCCACTTCTGGGGGTTCTTTGTTTTGTGAATACAGTCAATATTACTTCTTACTTTCATATCCGTTACAATTATAACATATGCTATTCCGAAAAGCAATACGCCTAATTTTTCAGGTCAGATAACATTTTAGGCAGATATACACAATTTATTTCATCCAAATTTGTAAGATTTCACAAATTCTTCACACTTTCCCCCTTGCATTTCATCCCTTGCGTGTTATAATACAGCTGTAACAAAGGTAAAGAACAAGCAAACAACTGAATACTCAAAAATACTTAACACCACCTGGAGCATAATAGATGCTCATTAAGTAAAGATAGTGTCAAGCGTGTCACCTCAGCTGTAAAATGGAGGAAAAGTCAAATGAATACTTTAAAAGCTGAAAAAAGAACAATGGACACAAAGGCCAAAAGATTAAGAAGAGAAGGCTACGTTACAGGTAACGTATTTGGCAGAGAAATGGAAGGTTCCATTCCTGTTAAGATTGAGAAATCTGCAGTCGAGAAACTTCTCAAAACAAGCAACAAAGGTAGCCAGATCATGCTGGATGTAGATGGTCAGTCTTATGACGTACTGATCAAAGAGATCCAGTTCAATCCGTTAAAAGGACAGGTGGATGAAATAGATTTCCAGGCACTGGTAAGCAATGAGAAAGTACATTCTGTAGCAGAGATCGTACTTGTAAACCATGACAAACTGGCAGCTGGTGTATTACAGCAGCATCTGGAAGAAATCTCCTTCCGTGCTCTCCCATCAGCACTGGTAGACAAAGTTATGGTAGATGTCGGTGACATGAAAGTCGGCGACGTGATCAAAGTCAAAGACCTCGCCATTGCTCAGGATAAAGATGTAGACTTAAAGACAGACCTCGAAGCCGCAGTTGTATCCGTAGCCGCAGTTCACGTAGACCCGGCTCTGGAAGCTGAGGAAGAGGCTGCTGAAGAAGAAGCTAAATAACATAATATCTCTTTTAACACCTATTCAGGTACGCTAATGCGTACCTGAATTTTTTTGTCAGAATATACTATTCCTAACAGACATTTACAATTCAATAAAGGCCAGGCTTCAAAAATATTTGACCGTTTACGTTCCGAAAAAGAATTAATCGTACTAAAGAACAATCAACCATCAGCTATCATTCTGTCTCCTGAAAATAAAATTTCAAGATTTGAGTATACGAGTGGTTTACAAACTGGAATATATAGATGATGTTATGAAAATAATCATCATCTCAGCACGAACAGATGAAGCAGTATACAAAGAAGCTGCCAAAAGACGAGAGAAAAATAAATTCTAACTTCATAAGAATAGTACATCCAGAAGCATTGTAACAATACCTTATCTACATTGTTACATTGCTTCTTTTTATGTTTACTTCCCCCACAAATAATTGACCTTTCCAGTCATCTACGCTATCATAATGGTATCACACTTTTAAGGAGGAAATTCCAATGAAAAAATTCATGGAAGAATTCAAGGCATTTGCCCTGCGCGGCAATGTCATGGACATGGCAGTCGGTGTTATTATCGGAGGTGCTTTTTCCGGAATCGTAACCTCTTTGACCGACAACTTCATCAACCCAATTCTTAATGTACTCACAGGTGGAGCTACATACACACTTCAGGATGTATCCGGATTTGCATCCTCATTTATCGCATCCGTGGTGAACTTCCTCATCATGGCGTTCATCCTCTTCTGCCTGCTCAAAGCAGTAAACAAAGTCACCTCCCTCGGTGCTAAGAAAGAAGAGCCTGCCGCTCCGACAACTAAGAAATGTCCATTCTGCATGAGTGAAATCGATATTAAAGCAACACGCTGTCCACACTGTACTTCTGAATTACCAGAAAAATAATTTCAAAACATTCAAATAATCGATCCAAAAAGCCAAGGGGTATCCAGAGGGGACGCGGCTTAAGCGTCCTCTTTGGGAAACTCAAACTTCCGAATTTCGCAATTCTTAATCCCAAACTTCGCAAATTCCTCATTTGTCATATCTGTAAAATAAGATTGGATTGCCCTCGAAATCCCATTATGCGCAACCAGTAGATAAACCTTATCATCTGCCTCTTTCTTAATATCATCGATCAGATTATAAATTCTCTGGCAAAGATGAAGCATGGATTCTCCACCTTCATAAGTATTAGCGAAACTCTCCTTCGCTTTCTTAAACTCCTCCCCATTTCTCGGAGTAGACTCATATTTTCCAAAATTCTGTTCTTTCAGTCTTGGCTCCATTCTTGCCGGAATGCCTGTGATCTCAGATACATGCTTTGCAGTATCAGCCGCACGTACCAGCGGAGAATAAAGAATCTCATCAATATGAATCTCCTGCTTCAGAATCTCCTCACCAAGTTCCTTCGCCTGCTCATGTCCTTTTTCGGTAAGCTCAATATCTGTCGCACCGCAGATCTTATTCTCTACATTCCATACAGTCTGTCCATGTCTCGCAAAATAAAAATATCCCATCGTATCTCATTTCCTTTCCTGTCTGATCTGCTACATTAATACAATTGATGCATCATGTAGCACTATTTCTCTGGTTCACTGCAGATACATTTTATTCTGAACCTGCCTTTTACCAGACATTTTACCAACCCATACTCAGAAACTCAATACTCTGGGATATTCCATTTTTCAATAACGGTATCCGTTTATACCTATACCTTATGCGTAATCCTTATTCTCATAGCATTCCAACAATTCTGCCAATTCCTGCAGTTTCATCTTTTTCTTCTATTCCTTCTCCTCTTCCTGCTCCAGCAGCCTGAATGACAATTCCAGATAAAAAATCTCCTCCGGATCATCCAGATCAGACTGCAGAATTTCCTTAATTCTGTCCAGTCTGTAGAGAAATGTACTTCTATGAATAAACAGCTCTCTCGCTGCCTGAGTCGCACTCAGATGTTCTTCCAGATACACCCTCAGTGTTTCCATATATTGTGTCTGATTTTCTTCATCATGTTTCTTCAGTTCCAACAGTCCCTCATGACAGATCATTGACCCTGGCAGTCTTCTGGTAGACTGCTCCAGTATATACGTCAATGCCACCTGACTGAAATAATGGATCCACAGATAAGGCTTCTTACGACTTCCTACATCCAAAGCAGTCTTCGCCTGCACATACTGTCGGCGCAGATTCATATGTCCCTCCATCACTCTGCTGTATCCAGCTTTCAGATAAGTATCACGAATAAAATAGATCAGTTTACCAGCAATTTCTTCCTGATCCATTCCCAGTCTGGTCAGATTAAAAAATGCCACAATCTCATCCTGATAAAGAAAACTTAATGAATCCTGCAGTTTCTTCTTGATATATCGGCAAATGGCCTTCGTTGAAAGATTCTGCTGGTTCAGATACGTAATCTGCAAAATCAAACACATATATTCATGATTCCCACTCCATCCCAGTTCACTCAGCTCTCTGCTCACCTGCATATAATCCGCAGTCCTGTCCGACAGAATCCTAACAAAAATCTGCTCCATATCCCTGTCCGGATCTTCTTCCTCTGCTTCATGTGCAAGCAGATACTCTAATTTCTCTACCAGAATATCCAACACACAGATAACTCTCGGCGTAATCTCCACCCTGCACTCTGTCAGAACCAGCCTGTGAGTTGCTTTCTCATCCACAAACATATTTCTGTTCATGGAACGGCATCCACTGATATAAGCCGGAAACATCACATATTCATGTGTGTCTGCCATCTCACGGTAAGTTTCATTTTGCAAAAGCGCGTTTACATACTCCATATTCAATCCATCATCTGTGTACAGCCGCGCTCTATGTGGCAGATACTCATTTCCCGCTTCAGCCACGAAAGTAAAATCCAGTCCCATTACAGTCAGCGGATTCTGCAGAAATTCTGAAGTCACCTGCAAGAGCCGATCCATTCCAGCATGCTCTAACATCAGGTCATGGATCTTTCGTTCCCATTCATCAGCTGCATCAAAAATCTCCTGCATGTCATTCATAAATTCTGCGATTTCTTCCAATCTCTCAAGTGCTACCTGAATATAAGCCCCTTTTCCAACTACCGCTTCCTCTTCTTCTCTGTCAGCATCTTTTCGTTTACAGAAAATCCAGAAGATATCTTCCGCCTTCGAACTTACTGGCTCCCACTCATCAGCATCACATCCCTGAATCACATATACATGTCCTGTCCGAAATCCATCTTCTGACTTTTTCCCCTCTTTACTTATTCCACAACGCAAAAAAGGGCGCAGATATCCGTCTGAACCAGATAAATTTCCCTTTTCCTGAATTTCATATTTCTCTTTTATTTTCTCATATAAATAAACTGATGACAGCCGCAAGTCTCTTGTCCTCCTGTTACATAATCTCGATGCTGATTCTGCCAGTCAACATGAGATAATCTGCTTTTATGCTTTTATTCTTTTATGCTTTTCATCCATTCATTTGACTCTTTATACATTATAGATTTGACTGAAATCTTCAGCTGTCCCAAGTACTCTCAGTAAACAAACGGTTTTCACACAATAAACGTCTTCGCCACTTCCACAGCTTCAATACAGTTCTCCGTATAAGCATCCGCTCCCATATTCTTAGCCAGCTGCTCAGTCACTGCACCACCGCCAACCATGATCTTAAATTTATGCTTACTGCTGCTTCGCTTCAAAGACTTCACCACCTGCTCCATCTCTGGGATTGAAGTGCTCAAAAGAGAAGAAATACACACGATCGACACATCCGGATTCTGCTTCACTGCACGCAGAAACTGCTTCTCTGAAATATCCACACCCAGATCGATCACCTTAAATCCAGCACTCCGGAACATAATCGCAACCAGATTCTTACCAACGTCATGAAGATCTCCCTCCACAGTTCCAAGGATCACAGTCCCGATATTCCGTCTGCTAAACTGTGCGTCCTGTTCCTCAAGCAGTTCAAAACTCTTACGCACACTTCGAGCCGCTGCCAGGATCTTAATAATATCCGATCCGTTTGTCTTATAGTTCTCGCCCACTGTCCTCATGGCAGGAGTCATTGCCTCCTCCACAATTTTTGCAGAAGAAATATGCTGTTTCAATGCCTCTCTCACTAGCTTCTCCGTATCCCCCGGATGCCCCTCTTCAATTGCTTTTCGTAACTGTTCAAGTATTGTCATATATCAAGCCCGCCCTTAACCATTCTCCTACAAAAAATCCCCCGCCTTACGGCGAAGGATCTTTTTATCCATTCACGCTCACAATTACTGCAATAACTGCGTTTTCAGTATATATTCTATCATAGCACGCCGTCATTTACAATGTAAAAGCACTTTCATTTTTATCTGCAGAACTTTCTACATTACTGTTCACAGGTAATATCCCGCGAGGTGTTTTTTGTGAGCGAAGGTCACAGAAAACCCGAGACATACCTTTTCACTCCAACAGATAACAGCTTGTATAGGCAATTGTACAGTCCCCATAATAGTACTGCAGTCCATTTGCCTGACAAACCTGTGTCACCAGCATTCCATAAGCTTCCATAGAAGAAAAAGCCTGCTTCGGAAATCTGCATGGTGCATCCGGATAAGTACAGACTTTGCACTTCGTGCAACATCCCGCACCAATCGCCAGCATATCCGGATAAAGTTCTCTCAGCTTCTTCTCAAACTCTACAAAATACTCTTTATGCCTGGCCTCTGTTTCCATCATACCCTCACCATCCAAAGCGTCTTCCAGCTCACCAACCGTCTGGACAATAATTCCATATTTATACTGGTGTACTTTTGCTTCACATTCCTCAAGAGAACCGCATCCCGGAGGGCAGCTCCAACACTTGTCATATTTATGGCATGTATCTGCTGCACACATCTGCCGCACTTCCGGCTTTAGTTCAATCGTATCACAGTCCAGCAGTGCTACATGCGAGAATCCCTGCTCTATTCCCATCTGCTCTAATTTCTTTATGTCCATAATCTAAGCCCCCCTTACTAATCTCTCACATAATCTGAAATCTACCATACTTCTATAACATCTTGCAAAAAGCCTTTTTCAAACATACTCTAGTAAATCTCAAGAATTCCACATTTTCGCTGGCCTATTCATTTGCTTCAAACCCCAGCTCATCAATAAAATAATCCTGAAAATCACCCGAAGCCGCTAATTCCACAAAATCAATCTTTCCTACCAGTTCATCCATCTCCAGCATTTCTCTCTCATTCACAAGCGCAATCTTCGCACCCTCACCAGCAGCATTTCCCACAGGCTTCACTTTCTTCACAAGCGCCGCTGGAAGCAGCCCAATCTTTCCTGCACTGACCGGATCCATATAGTTGCCAAAAGCACCCGCAATATATACAGAACAAATCTCCTCTTCTGTAATCCCAAGTCGTTTCATAAGCATCTGAATCCCTGCCGCAATCGCAGCTTTCGCAAGCTGAACCTCTCCGATATCTTTCTGCGTCAGATAAACGCCTCTCTCATTCCCTGCCTGCTCCAGCGGCACCAGCATAAACACACCCTGCTTCTCCTGTCCACTGCTCAACGCTCCATTCTCATCCAACATTCCTGCATCCAGAAGCCCTGCCACCAGATCGATCAATCCCGAACCACACAAACCAACCGCCGGTTGATTTCCCACAGTCGTATAATCCCACTTCCCATTCTCATACTTCACATGATCCACAGCACCTGCTGCACCACGCATTCCACACTCAATCTTCGCACCTTCAAAAGCAGGTCCCGCCGCAGTAGAACAAGTTACCAGACGATTCCTGTTTCCCAGAACCATCTCACCATTCGTTCCAATATCTATCATCAGCGAAATCTCGTCTTTCTGATCTTGCCTCAGCGCCAACAGACATCCACAGGTATCCGCTCCCACATAACCCGCAATATCCGGCAGCATAATTAACTCCGCTTTCCTCTGCACATCCAGACCATAATCCCCTGCATTCAGAACCAGCCTCTCACTTACAGCAGGCGTATAAGGCGCATGCACCAGCGAAGCCGGGGAAATCCCCAGAAACAGATGATGCATACAGGTATTTCCCACAATACACACCTGAAAAATATCCTCTCTGGAAATTCCGGCATCCCCGGCCAGAACTCCCAGCATCTCATTAACCGCTTCCCGAATACACCGACTCAACACATCCGTCCCATGCTCCAGCGCATAATTCGCTCTCATGATCACATCCGCTCCATACTGTGCCTGCGGATTCATCCGACTCTCCACTGCCAGCATCCTGCCATCCTCACTATCCAGCAAATACCCCGCAATCGTAGTCGTCCCAATATCAAACGCCGCCAGGCATCTTCGTCCAGCTTGCTTTCTCATTTCCAGAATCCGTCGTCCACTGTAGATCACATACCAGTCATCAGAATCTCTGCGCATCCCATACAACTCTCCCGCCAGCTTCAGATCCACTTCCATCCGCTCCGGCTCAACATCACTATCCATCTCCGCCAATTCATCCAGAAGTCTCTGCCAGTCCGACCGCTTCTCCCCGGGTCTCGCCTTCTCCAGCTTAACCTGCACCATCCGCAGTCCCGGTTCAAACACAACTTCTCTGTTAAATCCATCCGTCAAAATCTTCTCACTGCCAGCCCTGTCCAATGTCTCCACTACACAAGTCTCACCTTCACTGATCCGCACCTGACACGCCTTAACCACTTCACCATTAATCTTAACCAGACACTTCCCACATTTCCCCAGACCACCACAAGGCGCATCTGGCCGCAGTCCAGCCCTGATCTCCGCTTCCAACACCGAGGCCCCATCTTCCATCTCTATCTCAATATTCTCACGAACAAATTTCACCCAAGCCATATAAAAACCTCCCACACTTGCCCAATAATTAATTCCATTCACCTATCTGTTAGCTCACATCCAACAACTGCTTCGCATCTCATTCACCCACTCGCGAAACCAATACCCAGCTCAGAAAAATATTTTATTTCATGTGCATTTGCAGGGGTCTTAGACCCGAAACCGCACATGAAATAAAATATTTTTCTGAGCGTCCCTCTTTCTCCATTATACCACCCGAAAAGAAATTCCAAAATACGCAAAAGGACCACTCCACAGAGCAGTCCCTCCCCATTATATTTTCATGTTATACTTATACCCACAATAATCGTCGCTCAGGTTTAAGCCGCTGCCAGCTTCTTAGCCAGTGAAGCCGCACTAGCCGCATCATCAGAATATCCGTCAGCTCCTATTTCTTCAGCAAATGCCTCAGTGATCGGTGCACCGCCAACCATAACTTTAATATTACCTCTGAAATCAGCCGCATTCAAAGCCTCAACAGTTTCTTTCAGAGCCGGCATAGTAGTTGTCAGCAAAGCAGAAAGTGCAATGATCTTAACATCCGGATTTTCTTTATAGCACTCAATGATCTTAGCCGCCGGAACATCAACTCCAAGGTCAATAACCTCAAAACCAGCACTCTCGATCATCATAGCAACCAGGTTCTTACCAATATCATGAAGGTCACCTGAAACAGTCGCAATGATAACTTTACCCAGTGCACCAGTAGAACCAGTTGCCAGATGCGGTTTCAGAACTTCAACACCTTTCTTCATGGCACGAGCTGCAACCAGCATCTCCGGAACAAAAATCTCACCATTTTTAAATTTATCACCAACAATAGACATCGCACTGATCATACCATCATTCAGGATTGCAACCGGATCATCACCCTCATCAATCGCTTCCTGAACTGCAGGTCCTACTAATTTCGCTTTTCCTTTTTCTACTAATTCAGCAACTTCATTTATCTTAGACATAATCAAATCCTCCTAACATTTTTCTGAATTTCTATTCTCATATTCTATCTAATGACTTCATTACTGTTCACCAAATCTCCTGCAATACGTTTTGCAGAACATCACCAACAAACAGGAAGCTTATTTTTTCTTTGCTGTACCGATCAAACCCTCTCTGTAAGCCCCGATATATTCCATACAGTAATCATCCAGACCAAGCAGTGCCTCTGTTGCATAAACAAGCCCAAGCATATCCTTATTTGTCGGATCCATGATTCCACTGTCCAGTCCTGCATTCATTGCCAGAACCAGGAAACCATAATTGATCAGTTTACGAACCGGCAGATTAAAGGAAATATTACTGATTGCCGCTGTGATATGAATAGACGGATACTGCTCACGTACACTTGTGATCGTCTCAATATTCGTTGCAATACCATCCTCAGAAGTACAAAGCATCTCAACCAGCGGATCAATATGAATTCTGTTCGGAGCAATTCCATACTCCTTTGCTTTCGCCATGATCTTGTCAAAAACTTTCAGACGGTCTGCTGCACATTTCGGAATACCTGTATTATCACTCAGTAAAGCAATAACCTGCCATCCTTCATTTCCCGGCTCTGCCATAATCGGGAAGATTGTATCAATTTTATGTCCCTCTCCTGATACAGAGTTAAAAATTCCAGGTTTCTTGCAGAATTTGTATGCCTGTGCCAGAACATCCGGACTCGGGCTGTCAATGGAAATCGGAAGATCCGTAACTTCCTGGATACAGTCGATCATCCATTTCAGAGTTTCCATTTCCTCAGCTTCCGGAACAGAAGCACAACAATCAATATAAGTAGCTCCGCTGTCTGCCTGAAGCTTTGCTCTCGCTTTAATAAATTCTGAATCTCTTTTCGCAATCGCTTCTGCAACGATCGGAATAGAGCCATTAATTTTTTCCCCAATAATAATCATTTCTCAAACACCTCCATAGCATCATCTTCTGCCGCACTCAAAATCTCATCTACACATCAAACAGATATTTAACTTCCTGCTTTCCACTGGCAATGAAAAATCAGAACATAATCTGCCACGGAAGTCTTGTAGACTCAGATGCTTTAATACCAAATTTCTCTTCATTCAACTTGTCAATAGAATCGCAGAGAGATTTATAAACTCCCGGATAAACAGAACCAGGACCACCCTGAGCAATACATGGAATAAAGTATTTATTTCCACATTCTTCGCAGACACGACGAACAACTGCATCACAGTTCTCATCTGTCCATCCTTCGAAGTCAACTGCCCGGTTTTCAATACCACCCATAAAACTGATCTTTCCACCATATTTCTTAATCAGTTCCGGCAGATTATTAGTTTCCATACATCCCTGCCATACATCGATTCCCATCTCAATCATAGATGGAACTAATGTTGCTGCATAACTGTCTGAATGATGGATAACCAATTCCACACCATGACTGTGATAATATCCATAAATTTCTTTATATGGTTCAAGTAAGAATTCATCAAACATTGCCGGACTCATAAATGTGCTGTCCAGTCCGCCCCAGTCATCATGATGGAACAATGCATCAGGATGAAGATTAGAGCAGATGCCTTCTGCCAGTTCCAATTCCCACTCGGTAAGATATTTGATCAGATCATGCATTTCATCCGGATTAGTAATGTAATAAACCAGCGCATTACTGATCTCACACAGATGATGGGTCTGCTCAAATAATCCCGGTGCAACGAAAGCCGCCTTAAATGCCTGTTCTCCGTCAACTGCATCATACTGAGCTTTCACCATATCCCACTGATCCTGAGTAAATTTCAGAGACGGGGCATGTACATAATCTTTCCAGTCCTCAATATCCTTAACTACGATTTTATCCGGAGTATGTACCGGAAAAGAACCAGGAACCCCTTTCGGGAAAGTGTTGGTTACGCCCCATGCATTTACTACATTTTCCTGTCCAGGCTGAAGCAGCGGATTCGCAAACATAAACGGATGGAAAAGAAGCTGTACTGCTTCATACTGATTGACAAATCTGTCAGGATTACCGCCTTTTATTACTTCCAACATATTCTGTTTTGGTGTTAACATATGATCTACCTCCTCATATCGTTTCGGAAATACCCCCATATTTCCATATTTATTTAGTTAAAATGTCGTTCTTTATCCTGTTTTCGATGGTTTTATTGTATCATTTGTATATTTCAAAAGATATAATCAGATATGCGGAATTTCTATACCTGTATTCCTACAATTTGTATGAATACATATTTTTCCAACAGTTCTCGATTCTAAGTCAGGACAGTCCCCAGCCATTGCTCCTTGTTTCTCAAAATTGAAGCATAGGCCTTACCTGATTTGAATCAAAGGAATAAAATCATCCACTTCTCTACGCAGCTCTACACTATAACAATTCTCCAAACCCGGAAACTCTTCATCAAAAAAGCCCTTGTATGACGAAAAATAATTTACGAACTGGTCTCGATACACTTGTAACCCCGGTCCAAACACGGTATAATTTTAATATCGTAATCGTTCAGTACCTTCACACCAGACTGCTGAATATTACCCAATATCTACAATTATCTAACAGGCGGTGAACACAATGAAATTTAAAAAACTTTTGCTTCCTCTGCTCTCTGCCAGCCTTCTTGTGGCTCCTGTAACCAGCAGTTATGCAGCTGAAAACAGACCGGAACCAGCACCAGGACAGACTCAGGAACAGACCGCAGAACCAGCGCCGGAACAGGAACAGACTACTTCAGGAGAGGGTACTCTTTCTCCATCTTCCGAGAATTCTGACAGCGTATTTGGTGGAACTTCCACATCTGCAGAACCGGTCACTGATGAAGCACTTCAGACCATCCTGAATCAGGTACAGGGACAGCTTCCAGCTGACAATGGCAGCTGGGCAGTTTTCATCTCTGATCTTCTCAACGAAACAGAGGGAAGCATCAATGACCAGACTATGCAGGCAGCCAGTCTGATCAAACTTTACATCATGGGTGCCATCTATGAAAATTACGACCAGATCATCAGTCAATATGGTAAAGATTCCGTAGATTCCAACCTGTATTCCATGATCACAGTCAGTGACAACGACGCTGCCAACACCCTGACCACTTACCTGGGAGGCGGCGACTCCACTGCAGGCAGACAGGCAGTGGACGGTTTCTGTCAAGCACATGGTTATACAAAAACCCATATGGGACGTATGCTTCTGGCAAGCAATGCTCAGGATGACAATTATACCTCTGTAGGAGACTGCGGACATTTTCTTATGGAAATCTATAAAGAAGAGGAATCCACCTACGCCCATGCCACAGACATGTACAACCTGCTCAAAGCTCAGACGCGCCAGAACAAAATCCCGTCTCAGCTTCCGTCAGGAGTTAAAACTGCCAACAAAACAGGTGAACTTGATAACGTGGAAAATGATGCAGGAATCATCTATGATGCGCCTAATGATCTGGTCATCGTATTTATGTCCCAGAATCTTTCCAGCGCAGGTTCCGCTCAGAACACGATCGGTTCTCTGAGCCGGACAATTTATGATTATTATAATAACGGTACCTCTTCGGAATCCGATGCTCATTAAATATAATGATAACAGGGGCAGTATACTTTTTGACCCTGACATCATATAAAAGAAATAACAATCTATAGATATCAAAAAAGATCTATTCATAACAGAAGGAGGTTTTACTTATGAAGAAAAGAAAAAGTATTGTAATTCCAATGATGCTCGCAGCTGCAGTTGCTGCTGTATCCGTACCAGGCAGTTCTCAGGATGTCATGGCTTCTGACACCTATCAGGTAAGCGTAAGCAAAGGTTATCTGGCCCTGCGTAATGCTATGGCATATGATTCCTCTAATGAAATTGGTGAACTTTATTCCGGTGATACAGTTGAAGTCACAGATTATACTACCAGCGATTACTGGTACGTTTATTCTCCAAAACTTGGCAAGTCCGGATATGTAAATAATAATTATCTGATTTACCTTTCCGGTCAGTCAGCAGCACCTGCATCAGGATCCTACACTGTCCGCGTAAGCAAGGGTTATCTGGCTCTGCGTTCCGCAAAAGCTTACGATTCTTCCAACGAGATTGGTGAGTTATATACCGGCGACACTGTAACTGTTTCTGACAGCAGTGACTCACAATACTGGTATGTTTATTCTCCAAAGCTTGGAAAGTCCGGCTACGTAAATAAAGACTATTTATATTACAATGGCAGCGGAACCAGTACTCAAAGCACTTCCGGCGATACAAGAACTGTCATCGTAAGCAAAGGCTATCTGGCTCTGCGTTCTGCAAAGGCTTATGATTCTTCCAATGAAATCGGAGAATTATACACTGGCGACACTGTAACTGTTTCTGACAGTAGCGACCCTCAGTACTGGTATGTTTATTCTCCAAAACTGAATAAATATGGTTATGTAAACAAAGATTATCTGTCAGGAGGAACTGCCACATATTCCAACACATATCCTACCAAAACAGTCAGTGTTGCTACCGGATATCTGGCTCTGCGTTCCGCAAAAGCTTATGATACTTCCAATGAAATTGGTGAATTGTATTCCGGTGAAACTGTTCAGGTTATTGATTCAACTGATGCACAGTACTGGTATGTTTATTCAACAAAACTTGGCAGATACGGCTATGTAAACAAAGATTACTTATATTAAGAAAGGACTCACTATCTATGAGCCCCAAAAGACAGGTAAACCACAACATCCGTAAACATTTTAACGGTATTATTTACAATATTTCACGCTACGTAGAAATCGCACTCTCTATCGTCATCCTGGTAGTAATTGCATTGGCAGGTGTCCGTCTGATCATGGAAATTGCAGGCACTTCTGTTTCCTCTATGGATACAGAATTCTTCACCAGTTTCCTCTCTCAGGCATTATCTCTGGTAGTCGGTGTCGAGTTTGTAAAAATGCTCTGCCAGCATTCCGCACAGACAGTTGTAGAAGTCTTAATGTTCGCAACAGCCAGACAAATGGTAGTCGAACATCTTGGATCAGTCGAAACCCTGATCGGCGTGCTGAGTATTGCAGTTCTCTTTGCCATCCGCAAATATCTCATGACCGATAATGATGATATGAACTCGCGAAAGCACAAAGAAGAGAGCGAACATTAATATCCTTTTCTTCCCGAAGGACTTTTTCGTGAACACTGCAGAATACTCTCCTGTGGTCAAAAAATAAAGAGACTGCACATCAGATTCTGTCTGTAACTCATTACTCTTACAAACAACCTCTGAATCATGCAGTCTCTTTTTTATCTCCACATACTGATAAGCGGGCGTCTCAAAAAAAGTTATTTTATAAATTTTATATTCTATAGTTAATGGTTATCAGCATGATGGTTTCATCAATAATTTCCACTGAAAAACTTACTGTCTTTCGGCAGCTCATAATCTTTGAAATAAGAACCAAAATCTATCTTCAGATAATCGCAGAGATTTGCAAGCTCAACCATAGTATTATCATTTACCGGTATACCATTCTCCCTGCGTTCTTTCTCTGCCAGAATTTCCTTCTCACCATGAGTATAAATCTGCTCTGCCCCTTCCGCCTTCGGACTCTGGCGAAGTGTTTCCAGAAATTCTGAAAAGTGCGCTTTGATATCCTCAGCATTTCCAAAAATCGCAGGATCAATTGCTGCAAATCCATGGCAGGTACCGTTTCTATCCTTAAAGGTACAGCATTTATCAGAAGTAACACCCATAGAAAAAATAGAACTGAAAATTTCACAGAGCATTCCATATCCATAACCTTTATGGCTGCCAGTTGCTTCTTTATTTCCACCCAGCGGCATAATTCCGCCGCCCTTCTTACCGACAATATTTGCCAGAACATCCGGTGCGTCTGTGCTCTCCTTTCCGTCAGCACCAAGAGCCCAGCCTTTCGGAAGCGGTTTGCCCGATTTATTGTACATTTCCAGTTTTCCTCTGGTCACCACTGTTGTGGAACAGTCAAAAAGGAAAGGATACGGTTCAGCCGGCATTGCTACTGCGATCGGATTAGAACCCAGCATTGCTTTTCGTCCAAAAGTAGGCACCATAATGGCTTCTGAATTGGTACATGCCATACCAAGCAGCCCCTGTTTAGAAGCCATTTCTGCATAATATCCAGCAATACCAAAATGATTGGAATTTCTTACTGAAACAAATCCAACACCTGTTTTCTTCGCCTTTTCTATGGCTTTCTCCATTGCAAAATAACTGATCAGCTGTCCCATTCCATCATGTCCGTCAATTACTGCCGATACAGGTGTCTCAAATACAATCTCCGGTTCCGCATCCGGATGGATCGTACCTTTCTCAATTCCTTTATCATATCTCACCATTCTCTGCATACCGTGACTCTCAATCCCATACAGATCTGCAGTAAGTAAAACATCTTTGATAATATTGGTCTGTTCCTCATTGAAACCAAACTTACGAAATACATCATGGCAAAAAGTATTTAATGTGTCATAACTCCATTTCACATATCCCATAACTGTAAAAGCCCTCCTTGAAGTATTACTCATTTCCCTTTTTGGTATTACCAATCTTTATAACTGATTATACCATTCATCTTTCCAGAGTACAATATGCTTTTTTATTTTTTTGGTAACTTATTATTTTTGTAATTACTGTCCCCTTGGTTCTCAGCATACACCTCTCAATACCCAAAGCAGGAATCTCCCTGTGCCGGACACAGAAGTAAAAATCCAGATATTTTCTAAAATATGTTGTTATAATAACGCATTTTTCTGGCATGCTGTGATATACTTTATGGCAGAAAGTTAAGTAATCACAGGAGGAATTTAACCATGGAGTTTATTAAGAATATTAAACACGAAGAAGTATTAAATCTCGCATCCCAGGTATCTGCACAGGACGGTCAGATCGTGAGCAAAACTCTGGCTCAGAATCCATACGTAAGCCTTACCTTATTCGCTTTCTCCAAAGGCGAAGAGATCAGCACCCATGATTCCAAAGGTGATGCTATGGTTTACGTTCTGGAAGGAACAGGTAAATTCACTGTAGGTGGAAAAGAACACCTGGTAAATGCTGGTGAAACCTTGATCATGCCTGCTACTATCCCGCACGCTGTATATGCACAGGAAGATTTCAAGATGTTGCTTACAGTTGTTTTCCCGATCGAGAAATAATTTGCTGAACCTTTTTTATCAGCATCTGTTTCTAGTACATCGAATATTAAGTATCTGCTATATTGACGCAGGATGATTTTCTCATATGCAAGGCGGAGGAATGAGGCGTAGCGGTGGCTACGGCGATTGACGACAACGCGGCATATGAAAAATCAGACAAGTCAATATGGCGGTTACTTAATATTCGATGTACTAGGATCATTATGCCTTTATTTATTGATAACATTCTGCAAGACATTTTTGTCCCTTGCTTTTATAAAATCACTGGCATATACTATGAGCAGATAATAAGTTGATACCCATCTTCTTATTATCTGCTCATATTTTGGTTAAGCTGTTACAAAAGCTTCATATATCACCAGATAAATTAAGGGCCAACTTATCTGCATGATCAGGATATAACCAGTTGCTCTTCCTAGTGTACCAACAAGTTGATTTCTTGAACAATCTCGCGTCTAAGTTTTTTATTTCCGCGTTGTCGTCAGTCGCCGTAGCCACCGCTACGCCTCCTTCCTCCGCCTTGAAATAAAAAATTTATCCTGCAAGATTATTTCAAGAATCAACTTGTCGGTACACTAGAGTGTGTTTGAAAATCATTCCTGCAATCTGCACGCCCCACTTTATGGAAGATTTTGCAGAAAGCCTTTTTCAAATATGCTCTAATATATTTCTAATTTTAAAGAAAAGGACATCTACACTATGATTCAGGATATCGCACCCCACACTTACCATAATGAATATAAACCATCTGCACCGGACAAAAACAGTTTCATTCTCGCTTACGAAAAAGGCCGTATCCTTCTTCCACAACAGAAACGTGAAGAAGCGATCACGTTTCCACATTTCCAGGAATTAGAGGGAAAAATTGATGATCTTTATACCAATTATATTTACCTCTTCTCCGTCGATGAGCAACGCTTCTATCTGATTCCAGATCTTGATACCTCATTGCTTCCGGATTATGAATTTCAGGATGTACGTGTCCTGCGTACCGCTCATCCGCAGCATCTGGCATTCGCAGGAATCACCGGGCATCAATTATTTCAATGGTACAACAAACGCCAGTACTGCGGCTGCTGTGGAAAGCCAATGGTCCACAGCCAGAAGGAACGTATGATGGAATGCCCATCCTGCGGCAATCACGAATACCCGGTTCTGTGCCCTGCTGTTATCGTGGGAATCACAAACGGAGATAAGATTATTCTTTCCAAATATGAAGGACGCAGATTCAAACGTTACGCTCTGATCGCAGGTTTCGCAGAAATTGGAGAAACAATTGAAGAAACTGTACACCGGGAAGTAATGGAAGAAGTCGGATTAAAAGTTAAGAATCTTCGCTATTACAAGAGTCAGCCATGGTCCTTCAGCGGCTCTCTGCTGTTTGGATTCTTCTGCGATGTAGACGGTGACGACACACTCACCGTAGACCACGAAGAACTTTCCATGGCTCAGTGGATAGAACGTGACAAAATTCCGGATCAGGGTAATAATATCAGTTTAACGAAGGAAATGATGATGCTCTTCCGAGATGGTAAGGAACCCAGATAAATATTTTCCCCAATACAACAAAAGGATACATGCATCTCATTTTATTATGCATGTATCCTTTTCGTCTCTATATAAAACTTTTTCACTATATGCTCAAAAGCATTCCTTATTATTCTTCACGCCGCACTCCCGCTGCCAAATCCACGGCTCCTGCGGCTTCCATTACATTCCTGTTCGAATTCTTTCAGTTTCCGTCTTGCATCTGGTGTCAGGTTTGTCGGAACCTCAATCTGTACTGTTGCATATTCATCGCCATGTACAGATGGATTGTTCATTGCAACAATACCCTTACCTCTCAGACGGATCTTAGTTCCGGACTGTGTTCCAGGTTTGATATTACAAAGAACATCTCCATAAATCGTATGAACTTTCGCTTCACCGCCAAATACTGCTGTCGTAAATGGAATATTTACTGTTGTATAAACATCTCTGCCCTCACGTCTATATCCCGGTTTATCCTGGACATTAACTTTCAGAAGCAGATCACCAGCTTCTCCGCCGCCGATTCCAGGGTGTCCTTTTCCCTTAAGCCTGATAGATTTACCAGATTCAATACCTGCTGGAATATTGACTTCATAATTCTGGACACCACCGTTGCTGCTCTGCAGACGGATAACCTTCTTTCCGCCGAAAGCTGCTTCATCAAAACTTACAGTAACATCTGCATGAAGATCCTCACCCTTACTGCTATAAGGGCCTCCAAATCCTTGACTGTGGAAATCACTTCCGCCACTGCCAAATCCACTGCCGAAACCATTGCTTCCGCTGCCAAAACCGCCAAAGCCACTTCCATGGAAACCACCAGTACCGAATCCGCTTCCTCCAAATCCACCGGATGATTTACTCTTCTTAAATCCACCGCCAAAGATGTTCTTCAGAATATCATCCATGTCTTCGCCATTCTCAAAATGGAATTCATGATATCCGTTTCCGTCACTATATGATCCCTGGAAACCGCCGCCAAACGGATTTCCCTGGCTGCCGCCAAATCCGCTGCCGAACGGATTTCCCTGAGCTCCGCCGTAATTGCCGGCGCCTTCTTCAAAAGCAGCATGACCAAACTGATCATACAATTTACGTTTCTTTTCATCACTCAGAACATCATAGGCTTCATTTACTTCCTTAAACCGTTCTGCGGCTGTAGCATTTCCCTCATTGCTGTCCGGATGATATTTCTTGGCCAGTTTTCTGTATGCTTTTTTGATTGCTGCTGCATCTGCGTTTCTGCTCACGCCCAGAACTTCATAATAGTCTCTTTTCAATATCATCACCTTCTTTTAAAAACAACGGGAAGCCAAAAGATTGACCTCCCGTTGCTGTAATTTAATCTATTATCCTTCAATGGAGATGCTGTGCTTCTGTTCCACTGCTGGTTTTGCTTCCTTCTTCGGAACGAATAATGTCAGGATACCATGTTTGAATTCTGCTTTGATGTCGTCCTGATGTACTTCTTTACCTACATAGAAGCTACGGCTGCAGGCACCTGCATAACGTTCTCTGCGGATATAACGTCCGGTTTCTTTCTCCTGCTCATCTTTGTCCAGACCTTTCTCTGCACTGATGGTCAAATAACCATTCTCCAGATCAGCCTTAACCTCATCTTTCGTGAATCCCGGAAGATCTACAACCAGTTCGTAACCTTTATCAGTTTCCTTGATATCTGTTTTCATTACGTGGCTGGCTCTACGTCCGTAGAGTTTCTTCTCTACATCTTTCATACCTTTATCATAATAAAATGGGAAATCTCCAAAAAAGTCATCAAATAAATTTTCTCCAAAAATACTAGGCATCAACATAAGTCATCTCTCCTTTTTTCATACCGCTCATCTTCTGAGCTTTTAATTATGCATCTTTACCTTGTTTCTTTGGAACTTAGGTGATCAGGAATCTCATAGAACTTATTTCTTTGTTCTCTTTTTGTTCCCCTTCCTTTGTTCTGTATGTAATATAACACGCATTATTAGCACTGTCAAGAGACGAGTGCTAATTTCACAATTTCTTCACATTTTCCTTTTATTTTAGGATCGTTGCTTCTTGTGTAAGCGGTCTTGCTACTCCGAATGGCAACAACACAATGATCCTTGCTATTGTTTCCCTGCTTCGTATCATTGCAGAAATCATCAGCATCATGTACAGCGTAAAATTGGCTAAAGCTTTTGGAAAAGGAACCGGATTTGCAATCGGTCTTATTTTCTTATCACCAATCTTCATACTGATCCTCGGATTAGGTGATTCTACTTACCACGGCGCACAGAAATAAAAAGTCAATACAAAGAATTCAAAAAAACAGCAGACTGCTTATCTGATAAGCAATCCGCTGTTTTTTCTATCTTCCCGCCAGATATTAATTGTAAACCAGTTTCAAATTTAAGTTAACAATTCACACTTTTATATGTTAAAGTGATACCCGTACAAAAAATCACAGGAAGGTACTACTATGAATTCCGAATTATATGAAAAAGAGGCACCTGTTCTTTCCAGAGAGGATGCAATTGCTATTTTAAATACTCCGAATGAGGAAATCGATGCACTGATCGATCGTGCAAAGAGTTTACGATATAAATATAAGGGAAATCGTGTAAGCATTCATATTCTTACCAACGCACGCAGCGGAAACTGTTCTCAGGATTGCGCTTACTGCGCACAGTCCTGTCGTTCTACTGCAGATATTGATAAATACAAATGGGTAGATGAAGATAAACTGTATCAGGATAATGATTTCGTAAATGATTATCATTTATCCAGACACTGTATCGGCCTGAGCGGTATGAAATTTACAGATAAAGAAATCGAAGAACTTGCCCGCCGGATTCGTAAGATGAAAGAGCACGGAACACATCTCTGCTGCTCCATCGGATTTCTGACAGAGAAACAGGCTAAAATGCTAAAAGAAGCTGGTCTTGACCGAATAAAACACAATCTGAACAGCAGCCGGTCCTATTACCACAACATCTGCAGTACACATACTTTTGAACAGCGTGTACAGAATATCCACATGCTTCAGGGACTGGGATTTGAAATCTGCAGCGGCGGTATCATTGGTATGGGTGAAAGCAAAGAAGATGTAGTTGATATGCTTCTCGAACTGCGCGAAATCCAGCCGGAAGCATTACCGATCAACTTCCTCCTGCCAATCAAAGGAACTCCTCTGGGAGATGCTGATATCTCCATTCTGACAACAGAATACTGCATGAAAGTCCTCTGCCTTGCAAGACTTCTTGTACCAAAAGCAGATATCCGCTGTGCTGCCGGAAGAGAAGTTTATTTTAAAGGTGAAGAAAAGAAACTGCTCAGTGTTGTTGACTCCATCTTCGCCTCAGGTTATCTGACAGAAGGCGGTCAGGGCATCGAAGATACTCTGAAAACTATCACGGATGCAGGATTTACTTATGAAATCGAGTCCGCATGATCATACACAAACCATATTTAACCAAGTGCGGATGATTTTATCCGCCCGACTAAAAAATTTCAAAAGGAGAACTCTCTGACATGAACCAGACACAAAGCATTACTGCACCTCGCAGCAAAACCTACGAAATAACCATGACCGCACTGATGGCTGCGGTTACCTGCATTCTTGCCCCACTGTCCATTCCGATCGGTCCGGTTCCTATCTCATTTACGAACCTGGCAATCTACCTGTCCCTGTATCTTCTCGGATGGAAAAGAGGAACAATCAGTTATCTGATCTATCTTCTGCTTGGACTCGTTGGTCTTCCGGTATTTTCCGGTTTCACAGGCGGTCCTGCAAAACTGGCAGGTCCTACAGGCGGATATATCATCGGTTTTATCGTCATGGCTGTCATTGCCGGACTGGTAATAGATAACTGCCATAAACCTTGGGTACAACTTATCGGTATGATCGTCGGAACGATTGTATGCTACCTTTTCGGAACCATATGGTTCTGCATAGTTGCAGATTACACCTTCAAAGCAGCTCTTGCAGTCTGCGTAATCCCATTTATCCCGGCCGACCTGGTAAAAATGGTAATCGCCATGATCATCGGACCAATGATAAAGAAAAGAATACGGTAATATTTACCAATATATACACAAACAGGTGCAGGTCATAAATATGTGACCTGCACCTGTTTGTTATACATATCTTGTTTTCTTCCCTTATCAGTACTTTTTCCCGTAAACTAGCTACGCTGAGGCTTTTTTATCTGTGCAATCGAATTCGCAGCCAAGTGAGTGGTATAGTTATTTCGAAAACAATGTACAAATCGCGTAGAATGCAGATTCGAGTATGCAGACGCAAAAAAATCTCCGAAATAGTGGACTGCTGAATAATTACTGATTATTTACTCTTATGAAAAAGCACTGTACAGATCAGCACCGTAAACGGTACAGAAAGTACAATCCCAAAACTTCCCGCCAGCCCCTGCATGATCGCTATGCCAATATTATTTGAATTAATGATCTGCTGATACGGAAGATCATAGGAATAATCAAGAAGAAGCGTACTTACACTGCTTCCTGCAAATGCCAGGATAAGCGTATTGCTGTCCGTTCCCATCATATCTCTGCCTACACGCAGCCCGGCTTTAAAGAGTTCTTTTCGAGTCAAAGAAGTATTCTGTCTGTAAATCTCATCAATAGCACTGCTGATGGACATGGCTACATCCATAACTGCCCCCAGACATGAGATCAGCAATCCGGATAAAAGCAATCCTCCAACCTGAATACGATTTGTATTCCAGAGAGTCATCAGAATCTCAATATCCGAAACATTGAAACCGGAAATCCCGGAAGCTTTGCTGAAACACCATGCAGAAATCCCAGCAAGGACAACTCCGGCAAGAGTTCCCAATGTCGCTGCACATGTTTTCCTCGTCGGACCTCCGATCAGATACATGGTAACCAGTGTAGTAATAAAACATACAAATACTGCCGTCCAGAACAGTGAAAATTTCAGATATACCAGCGGAAGATAAACAAAAATCACACAGAAAAATGTAAAAATCAGCCCAAGGCATCCCTTGATTCCCTGTTTTCCGCCTATCAGACAAAGCGCCAGCAGATAGATAAGAGCAAATATATAAATAACGCCTTCTCTGTCCTGGGTATAAACACTGGCAACTGTAGAATCACCCGCAACGCTCTGCATAACAATGACTCTCATTCCCGGTTTACATGCTGCACCAAAAAGATATCCGGAACTGCTTGTAATATCAAGGTCCTGTCCTTTTCGTTCACCTGTGAACATATGAACCCGTACCTTCTGTTCCCCTACACGGGTTCCGTTTTCCTGAAGATTATCCTCAAGTACTTTCACTACTTTTGCTTTCTCAAATGTCTGTCCTGTCCGGACCACCAGTTCTGTTTTTTCCACCTGATTCAATTTAATGACGAAAACAGCGAACACACAGACAAGTAAAAGATAAATAAGATACCGGACTGTTTTCTTTTTAGTAAGCAGCCCGGTAAATTTTGTATTTTTCATGGAGTTGATTTCTCAGACCCTGCTTTTAATTCTCAGATGTTTCAGCTGCTGCATCTGCGGAAGCGTCTGCATTATCTGTGGATGCATCTGTATTATCTGAGGAAGCTGTTTCTTCAGAAACACTGTCTGTGGTGTCTGCAGAAGTGTCTGTGGTGTCTGTGGATGCATCAGATGAATCTGCACCTGCATCTGTTTTCTGGATTGTAAATGCATCATCAATTGATTCAACTTTACCATCATCTGTAATCTGATAAGTCTCAATAGAGAATGTATCTGCAGTCATGGTAATAACAGAATAGCTTGGAAGCCAGTTCTGGCTGCGGGCTGCCACATAATCCTGCTGAGTAGAAAGAAGCTCATAATATTTGGAACCGGAAGCGGAGTTTGCTGTCATATACAGGATTCCTTTTGGGTCTGTAACTGTATCTCCGTCAACATCCTCGATTGTATAGCAGTCGTTGTCCTGATGGAATGCATCCAGTGCCGCCTGTGCATCTGTATCTCCTTCTTCCGGAGCAAGTGCGATCTGTTCCTGTGTATCTACATTTGTAGCATGATCCCAGTCATAATCTGTTCCATCTTCATTCAGACTGAACTCATATTTTCCATGAGTCTGTCCGTCACCATAGAGCATTTTGGAACGGCTGTATGTATGATCATGTCCCTGAAGAACAACATCAATATCATTTTCATCAAATACCGGAGTAAGCTGTGTACGGAGAATCATACCATCTGTATCAGAATGGTCAAGACCTGATCCGTAAATATCCTGATGAATCGTTACAATTCTCCATTTTGCATCCGGATAAGCTTTGACAGCTTCTTCAATTGTTTTCTGATGCTCTGCTACATTATAATTGTTGGTATTTAAAACAATGAAGAGTCCCTCTCCATAACTGTAATAATAATCTCCACCAGCCTGAGTTTTACCATTATCTGTATTATTCGGATTATTAAAGTGATACATATAATCCTCATTCAGAGAATCGTGGTTACCAATTGTAGTTGCCACTGCAAGTCCCTTCAGAGCATCCGCACTTAAGTAAGAAGCATACTCTTCCTCTTTTGCTTCACCTGTTTTGTTAACCTGGTCACCTGCAGAGATCACAAAGTTGATATCCGGATTTTCTGTAAGTGCTGTATTCAAAGTACGATTCCATGAAAAACCATCATTCTCTGCTGCTTTGTTTGCCGCACCTGACTCATTGGTAAGCTCTGCTCCATTCTGTGTCTGACCTTTGGAAGCACCGATCTGCGGGTCACCTACATAGAGAATCTTTACAGAATCTGTACCCTGTGTTTTATATTCACATACCTCTGTCTGTTCACCATTCTTCTCAACTGTATAGTAATATGTTGTATTTGGTTCCAGACCGGTAACTGTTACATGATTATATTCATACGCAGTATCTCCGGTAAGGCTCTGATCTACATCACCTGCGGTTCCTTCGAATGTTTCAAGATTATCTTTATCTGTTCCAAAATGAACTACAGGTGTTGCATCACTGTCACCTTTTTCGCTGTACCATGCAAAGTTCAACTGGGTAGCATCAGCACCCGGTGTAAGAGATACCTTTGTAAAATCTGTCGCTGTTTCTTCCCAGGCAGCATCCCAGTCAGACCATCCGGAATCAGCACCAACCACGCTGCTGTCCATATAATGATCTGTAGACGCATAAGCCAACGGACAAACCATAGTCATTGAAAGTGCTGTTAAAAGACCTGCTATTAATTTTCTTTTCATAATAATTAGACTCCTTTTCAATCATAAGATATTCTTGTTTTTTCAGTCGTCGCGTGCAGTATAACACCCGAATTTTCAAAAAACAATAGAGTTTCCAGACGTTTAACAGACACTTTTCCATTATTTAACAAAGTATCTGTAGTCGTTTCTGACAACAAAAAAACAAACGTTTGTCTAAATTTTGATTCCATTGCCGTTTTTTTATGATACGCTTATCTTAGCTATTTTTTCTTTACCGGCAGCAATATACTATTTCTATTTATTATGGAGGGTTTTACTATGCAAATTGAATTACAGTCCAACGATTATCATGTACTTTTGAACACGCTTGGAGCCGAATTAAAGTCCTATTCCAATCCGGCCGGAAAGGAATATATATGGAATTCTGATCCGGCTTACTGGCTTCGGTCTTCTCCCCTTCTTTTTCCTGTTGTTGGAAATGTCCGTAATGGAGAAACTGTTATCAAAGATCATATTTACCAGATGCCCAAACATGGTTTCTGTAAAGAATCTGAATTTGAAGTAACTGAACAGACCGAAAACTCCGCCACTTTTCTATTAAAAGCAAATGATGAAACCTTAAAACATTATCCTTATTCTTTTGAACTGTATCTGACTTATACTCTGAACGGCAGCACTCTGTCTATGAATTATAAAATCATAAACAACGATTCCGAATTTATGTACTATCACATTGGTGCACATCCTGGATTTATGCTTCCTGTCAGTGATGGAGAAAATATCGAGAATTGTATTCTTAGATTTGAAAAAGAAGAAGCGTTTACTTCTTATGAATATAATCTGAAAAATTTAGAATTTGATATGAACCATAAAGTATCCCAAAAAGCAGTCGGCAATACACTTCCGCTTACAATTTCAATGTTTGATCAGGATGCTGTTTTCTTTGAATGCACGAATTCACACCGCGTTTCTTTCTTAAATTCATCCACAGGAAAAGGTGTATCTATGTACTATCCTGATTTTGAATCCCTTGCGATCTGGACACCAATCGGAGGAAAGGCTCCATTTCTCTGTCTGGAGCCTTGGAACGGTTCTGCCATTTTCCATCAGGATGATGATATTCTGGCACACAAACACGGTATCCTCTCGCTGGCACCTGGAAAGGAGAAAACATACCAGCTTGAAGTTTCTCTGATAGAATAGGATTTTATTTTTCAGATTTCAGGTCCCACATAATTTGTATTGCATCATCTATCACATGAAATTTTTCAAAATAGGCCTCTTCTTTCGGAATCCACATATTCTGAAACTGTTTTGCCTTTTCCAGACCATTACGTTTTTTTATATTTTCAATCTGGTCTTCCGGAGAAATATTTAAAAAGACACGAATATGATAAGGGTTCTTAAAGTATGGATGCATACTATAGGAACCCTCTATAATATTAAGTTTTTTGTAAGAAACAGGATATGCTTCCAACAGCCCCCATTTCTGACAACTAAACGGCTGATACCAAACCGTCTGTTTCTGAAGAACCGGTCTGAGTACCGTTTCTTCAAAACGTTCATAATCTACATTTCCTCCAGGTTCTTTCAGTCTCTCCGGTGTACGCTGTTCCATACGCAGAAAAAAATCATCCATTTGAAACAAATTACAGTCAAATATCTGTTTCAGATATTTTCCCAGCGTAGTTTTTCCACTGCCGCATCTTCCATCAATTGCAACAAGCAGTGTCTCCTCTGATCCGCTCTTTTCTTCCAGCAGTTGTCTGACTGCCTGAACCACTGGTTCAAACCTTTCCTTACAGTGTGCTTTTAATTCCATTCTAACGCTCCTTCCATATAACATAAGCGTTCAACCAGTGCCGGAATCAGAACAAGCTGAATAACAATTCCCGGCAATGCATTTATAAATGCACCCATTAAAAACAATTTCCATGTAAAAATTCCACCTGTAAGCGCATATACCACAGCAGAAACCAGTCCCCATACAATCCTTCCGCACAGCATCGCTGTTATGAGCGAGATATACAGTGATTTTATATCCCTGTTCATCTTTTCTGACAAAATTCCCACTACAAATCCATAAGTAGCAAGCTCAAATGCCATACATACCGCATTGGGAAAGATCGCTGGCATCCCAAACAAAATGCCACGCAAAAGAGGTGTAATGATTCCGATAAGTAGGCCATACGGCCATCCGCAGATATATCCACATAACAATACCGGTATATGCATCGGGCAAAGCATCTTTCCCACTGCCGGTATCTGCATTGTAATAAACGGAAGAATCAGTCCGATTGCAAGAAACAATGCTGCCAAAATTCTTTTTCTTAAAGCTGTATTTTCTTTCATAATCCAGTTTCTCCCTCTGTTGATATTATAGAAAAGCATCCCTGTCCGAAACATGGAACTGGATCTGGACAGGGATGCTTTATATTATAAATACTATACCCTACAATAATAATATGATGTTCCGCCCATTAACAGCAACATGGATGACGATGTCCATATTCATCCATACAATCCTGTGCAGGATCTTTCATGCAAAGATGTACAGCTGCTTTTTTGAATGTCATTGGCAGTGCCAGAATATTTGGTTCCTGACCAACATATTTCTTCTTGGCATCTTCCAGTGCTTCTTCAAATGTAGCTCTTGTTTTTAATCCCATTCCTCTTGCATATCCCGGTTCCTCAGCGCCTACAATATAAATAGCACTGGTGTTCATTTCTGCAATGTGTCCGCAGGACATCATGGAGAAACCATGGAATGGATGGAACGCATTTGTATAACGATATTTGCGGATATACTCCTCATTTGTAGCAAAGTACTCACCAAGGCGGTTCATATCCGGCAGAATATTCATATGATCGTGCTGGAACAGATCATATAATTCTCTTAAGTATGGCCAGCGCTCATCATGAAAATATCCATTGCAAGTAGATGCACAGATAATTACACAGTTATCGCTCATAACTCTCTTAAATCGAAGTACCTGTGCACTTAAAGCCTGCATCATCATAATTGGGTTGGTTCCCATTCCATCACCATAATGGAATTTCTGTGGCATACCAAATACAAGTACATCATATTTCTTTTCTGCCCAGTGTACGTAAGTTCTCTTATCAGCAAGTTTCCAGCTGATCGGCATCATTTCCTTTGCATAGCCTGAGTAGATTGCGATCTGTCTGGACTGTGTGTCCAGTACTGCATCACAGCAGAAGAAAGGATGTCCCATTTTTTCTTCCATATGCATACTGATCTCATCAAACTTGTTACGCATCAGACTTCCACCATTAACCGGTGTAAAATCATCTCTGTGCATAACAGACGGTACATGATGACTTGCGATACATCTCCAGTTAGTGATACCTGTTGCACTGTGTTTGTATCCACCTGAATATCCGCCATAAGGATTTCCCTGTACATGACCGATAAGAATTGGAATATCACATTCAAATACATATTTATTCATGTACACCGGATCACCTCTGTGAGTGGTTCCAAGATATATCATATGTTCCTGATCTTCACTGTCATGGCTGATAATCTGTCCTGTATGCCAGAATTCATTGAATAATTCTTCGCCAAAGATAGCTTTTGCATCTGCTTCTGTACTTCTTGGATGAAGTCCATTGGAAATAATAAAAAGAATATCTTTCTTTTCAATACCTGCAGCATATAATTCTTTTAAAATATATTTAATACTTAATTTTCTGTGGCTGGTAGCCTGCTCTCCGCCTTTTACACGGTCCGGAACAACGATAGTAACTGTTTTTCCAGGTCCTGCCAGTTCTGTTAAAGTAGGCATTCCAATAGGATGAGCCAGGCTTTCCAGATAAGCAGCCTCAAGCTGATCTTCCGGAATGTAAGCCGGATCTTTTACAGTCTCTCCTGGAATAAATACATCAGTATTGTCCGGCAGCTCAGCCGCCATGGTTCCCTGTCCATACTCAAAATTAAGTTTCATAGTAAATCTCCCTTCATTATATATGCTTATTTATTATTTTCTCTACCCATATAGAGACGGATAATTTCAAGGTACTCTTCCGGATAGTATCCAATCTCACCCTGGAATCTTGTCAGTGCGATCAGACCACCATCAATCTCATCAATGGAAGCAAGCATTTCTGCGTTATCCTGTTTCAGACCACCGCCATATACAATGTCCATACCATTTGTCTTTTCTTTTACAAATTTTGCAATTTTGGTAATGTATTCTTTACCTGCCGGTGTTTTTCCCGGTCCTATGGACCAGATTGGTTCATATGCAATCACAACTTTTGAAGTATCTACATCTTTGAGACCAATTTCAAGCTGTTTTCCAAGAACTTCCTGCCACTGCTCCTGTTCCTCACTCTTTTCACCAATGCAGTAAAGAACTTTCATTCCTCTTTCAATCGCACATTTGATTTCCTGATTCAGAAGACGATTTACAGCATCTGTATCTGTAACACCTGCTTCTGCGAGAATTCCTGCTTTGTCATTTCTTTCTTCGCAATGTCCGATAATAGTAGTCTCACATCCCGCAGCAACCATAGCTGAAGCCGGTCTGTTTGTAGTAAATGCACCAAAATTTCCACCAACTGCAGTATCTGCTCTGAATACACTCTGGCATCCAATCTGAACAGGGCTTCCTTCTGTTTTTGCAGCCACTGCATTCAGAAGATGCACCTCTGGAAAATACATACCAAATTCTACTTCAGTAGGATCATATGTTTTTAATTCCTCCTGTGTATTTTTTACGATACAGGATGCCCAGTCAGCAACTGGAGCCAGACGGTTTACACCTCCGAATTCCACTGGGACATCAAATCTTTTTAAATTCAGATAAATATGTTTCATAAGATTCTTACCTTTCTCTTTAACAATATTAACAAGCGAATATCTGCCATCCGCTTTCGCTGTCTGCTCATACTCTCCATAAAAACTCACGACAAAAGGAGATAGCTTCCAGCACATATCATAAAAATATATACTGTTTTTTTGATTCCGGCCATAGTAAGTCGTCGAAACAAAAACATTCCGCCTGCTGTCCCAACCGCTGTTCCTGCCAGTGCTGCTCCAACTAAAGGCAGCATAGATCCCGATACATGACCCTGAAATACATGAATCAGAAAAATACTGATCGTATTGATTGTAAAAAACATCTGAAGTGTAGCATTATATTTTTCTTTATCATCTGTCACAGAAAGAAAATATGCTACCATGGGCGGACCTCCGATGTTAAAAAGTCCTCCACAAAAACCACTGATCGCACCGGCAGCCAGACCGGAAACAAGGCTGGCCTTCAGATGAACTTTACTGCTGAAGAAGATAAAATATACAGCCAGAATCAGAAGTACTGTTCCCATGATTTTCGACAGAACATCTTCATCCAGAGCCATCAGCGTGTTCACACCCAGAAAACTGGTTACTGTAGCCATGATCACAGGCGGCAGAAGGAGTTTCCAGTCAATAAACTTCCACAGCCTTACAGCAATGTAAATTACCATAAAGAAAGCAGCAATGGCTTCCAGTATGGAGGCTGTATAAAAAGGCATGAACATGGGCCATATAGCCATACAGATGATCGCATAACCGAATCCACTGCTGCTCTGTACAAAACTTCCCGCAAAGGCCACCAGTGCAGTCAATATATACATTTACATACCCTTTTTGATCAAAGTCCCTTACGATAGCGTTCTGCCATTTCATCCAGGCTTGCCATCTCTACCAGAGGAGCCTTTCCATAAGAGCCAAATTCTACGATCAGAGTACCAATCGCTTCTTTTACCCCCTTTTCAACTACAGCCATAAGAGCAGCAACATCCTCATCCGGAATAATACCGTACATAACAGTGTCCATGATAGGTGTCAGGAATGCACGTGGATCAAACTGCTCTTTCTTTGCTTCCAGAAGACGATATACCTCGCCAATAGACTGGCTTTCTCTCTTTTCAGGATGATTTGCAAAGAATTCTTTCATATTTCTTGTAACAGCAAGACGGATATCTGTATCTACATTGATCTTGCCGATTCCGCATGGAATTGCAGCTTTCAGTTCGTCAATAGAAATTCCGTAAGCATTCTGGATATTTCCACCCAGTGCATTGATCTCATCTACAATATATTTTGGTACAGTTGAAGATCCATGAGATACCAGTACCCCGAAAATGCCTTCATGCATCATACATTCCTTGATGGCAATAGCGATCTCTTTTCGTAATTTGACATTTTTTCCTTTGGATGCACCATGCATGGTTCCATAAGAAATTGCAAGTGCATCAACACCTGTTTTCTTAAAGAACTCGATAGCTTTCAGAGGATTGGTATAAGTAGAAGTAGTTGAAAATACATGATCTTCCACGCCGGCCAGAACACCGAGTTCACCTTCTACGGAAACACCTCTCTCATGTGCATATTTAACAACTTCACGGGTCAGTTCCACGTTTTCATCAAATGGAAGACTGGATCCATCAATCATAACAGAAGTATAACCACCTTCAATAGCCGCTTTGCAAGAATCAAAATTTTTACCATGATCCAGATGAAGAACAACCGGAATCGGAGAATTTTCTGCATATTTCTTTACAGCATCTGCAATATTTTTTGCACCGACTTTTTTATCTTCCAAAGTAGCATTCTGGAAATCTGTTCTTCCGCCCATAAATCCATTTGCAAGGTCTGCACCCTGAAGAATCGCTGCGGAACGGAACATCTCATGAACTTCAATCGCTGCTTTTGCCTGAGCTACTGCATTTACATTAAAAGCGCCCTGAGCAAAGTGATATTTATCTACAGTTTCCAGTAATGGTCTTAATGGTATTAATGGCATAATCTTTTCTCCTTATAATTCTATTTTTCTACCTTTTACAAATGTATCAACGACGGAATACTCTTTATCCAGAATAACCACATCCGCATCTTTTCCGGTATCAAGACTTCCAATCCTGTCATATACATCCAGCATCTTAGCCGGATTGCATGTAAGAAGCGGTAATATCTCTTCAAGAGGTCTTCCTGTAAATTTAATCAGATTCTTAAGTGCACATCCTGTCGTAAGTGTACTTCCTGCTCTGGAATCTCCATATTTCAGTTTTGCGTCTCCATCTTTTACAATAACCGGATTGACTCCCAGCATGTATTCTCCATCCGGAAGTCCAGCTGCCATAATAGAATCTGTTATGGCGATCACTTTATCCAGGCCTTTCATCTTCAGAAGGAAACGAACGGTTCCCGGATGCAGATGGCGTCCATCGCAGATGGCTTCACAATAGATATCAGATTCCAGAACTGCTCCCATAATAGCCGGAAAATGCTGATGAAGAAGTTTCATGGCATTAAATGTATGCGTAGCTGATACGGCACCCTCATTGATACATTTCCATGCAGTCTCATAATCCGCACCAGAATGACCGATCGCAACTTTCATACCAAGATCAATCATTCCTTTAATTGATTCCGGCACTCCTTTTACTTCTGGTGAAACAGTAATATAACGGATATTTCCACCTGCTGCTTCCTGATATTCTTTCAGAAGATCCAGATCAGGAGAAATCAGTAAATGTTCCGGCATAGCCCCTTTATATTCCGGTGAAAGGAATGGTCCTTCCAGATGAATACCAAGAAGATCTGCACAATTTTCATGTCCGTTCTTCTGTGCCTCCTGATGTTTCACAGCCTCTTTTATGGTCTTCAAAGTCTGTTCTTTTGTGTCTGTCAGTATAGATGAAAGCCATGATGTGGTTCCCTGTGTGGCAAAAAAATGTCCGATCTTTTCGAATCCCTGCTGATCAGCCGCATTCACATCTACCCCTGCGCCACCATGAGTATGTACATCTATAAACCCCGGTACTACATAGTTTCCTTTTGCATCATAGACTTCTTCTGCATCTCCATCTTGAGCAGAAACGATTTTTCCCTCTTTCAGAACAAGCTCTTCTTCTGAAAAAGCTCCATTTTTATATACTTTTCCATTTATGATTCGAACGCTCATGTTCTTCCTTCTTTCTGTTGTCTGTTACTTATCTTATCAATCAAGTGCTGCAACAAACTCTGTGATCTTCAGATTGATGTCCGGATGTGATGTAAGAAGAGATACCGGGAAATCAGAAGTTGCTTCTCCATATGCTGCTCTTCGTACTACTGCCCGGTGCCAGTTTCTGAAACATCCCAGACGAATCTTCCTTGCATGTGAAATCTCATTAATTCCAATGGTAATACAATAATGAGGCATGTCTTCCAGAGCTCCATTAAAATCACCAATCGCATTAGCTGTTCTTGTTTCTTTTGTAATCTTAAGAACACGGGTTTTCTGAGCAAGAAATTCTTCATTTGTAAGGGATGGATCTGCTTCATTAAATGCTACATGACCATTAATTCCAATTCCACCGAAACAGATATCAACGCCCCCCAGTTTTTCAATCAGTTCAGAAATATATTCCGGATGATTCGGATCCGGAAATACTCTCTGATCTTCCGGCATTACCAATTCCGGGCGAACTTTATCATAAACTGTACGTTGCATGAAGCCTCTGAAGCTTAACGGATGATCTTTTGAAATCCATTGTTTCTCATCATCCAGATATTCATCCATGTTAATAAACCATACATTTTTCAGGCTGATATTCTGCTCATTAACCATATCTACAAAATATGGATACTGTCCTACAGGACCTACAGGACAGATAAATACTGTTTTTTCTCCATTTTCGTTATGTTTTCTGATCTCATCCACCATTTCAACTGCCATAGAATGAAATACTTCTGCATTGTCTTCCATAACAATTACCGGAAGCTTCGGTCCATTACCCACTAACTCTTCCTTTGTATAGCTATAATAACTATGTCCCATATTGCTTTACTTCCTTTCATTTATTATCCAGCTCGTTACCTTTATTGTTGTATTTATTATAGTAGATAAAATTTTTTTAATCAACGAATTCCATGCAAATTTGCCTGGAATCTGCGCAAACGTTTTCTAAGAAATAATCATTGCTCTGAGTATTCCGGGACATTCATACTGACGTTTTCCGGCTCCAATCCCTATTTTCTTTATTTCAAATTCCTCCGGAAGCTTATCTTTCGTTCTTATTGCTGCCACAATAGCAGCACCTGTAGGTGTTACAAGTTCCCCCTCAACAGCTGTCACCTTTATACACAAATGATTTTCGCTTATCACATTCGCAACTGCAGGAACAGGAATTGGTAAAATTCCATGCTGACAGCGGACAGTTCCGCAGCCTTCATAAAGTACAGGTACAACTACATCCGTAATATCCAGATTATCCAGACAGACTGCCACAGATACAATATCTACAATGGAATCAACTGCCCCGACTTCATGAAAATGTACCTGCTCCACAGGCACATCATGTGCCTTGCTCTCTGCTTTTGCAAGAATCTCAAATATTCTCAAAGCAATCTTTTTTGCATTGTCAGTCATTGCACTATGTTCTATAATATGCGCAATTTCTTTCACCCCTCTATGTTCATGGTGATGGTGACAATGTGCAGTTTCTCTCTCATGTGCACATGCATGGTCTGCAATAACATGTTCATGTGTATGAATCTCAGACTCTCCCTCAGTATTCTCATTATGACCATGCAGATACTTCATATCATGATCATGGTTTTCATGATCTTTATCTAACATAACGTCAAAATCACAGGCTTCAATTCCGGATTTTACCACTTTGCCGGTTTTTATCTGAAACCCTGATACAGGAAGACTTTGCAGTACCCTGTCCAAAACTGCCTTATCCGCCCCCAGATCAAGAAGTGCACCGACAGTCATATCACCACTAATCCCTGAATAGCACTCTAAATACAATGTTTTCCCCATAAATTTAAGCACCTCCACTTTAGTTTTATGTACTCTATCAAAAATTATATAAGTTTTTACTTTTTTATCAATAACTTTGAGTTGATTTTGCATTCAAAGTACGCAAACGTTTTCCTTCTTTTTATTGTTTTTTTTTATAAATTTACTGTATAATTATGTTTTGCACATAGTTTTAGAAAATAGTCGTATAAAAGATTGCGGGGAGTTATTATGACATTAAAAGAAATTGCCAGGCAGGCAAATGTCTCTGTTTCTACGGTTTCCAGAGTAATAAACCAGAAAAATACAAAAGCGGCAAGTCCGGAAGTTCAGGAACGTATATGGGAAATCGTACGCAAAAGCGGTTATACTCCCAATGCAACAGCCCGAAGCCTCAAATTAGGACAAAAAGCTCAAATTCAGAATACAACGCCCAAATCCATTGCCTGTATTTATGCAAGAAGTAATTCCGCTGTTTCCGATCCATTCTTCTCACAGATTGCAAAAGCGATTGAACAGGAGGCCTTCAAGAGCAACTATTTTATCCGTCAGTCATTTACAGCCATGGATATTGCAAATCCCGATATGGCACGACAGCTTGCTCAATTTCCTGTAGACGGAATCGTAATTCTGGGACGATATGAGAAACAGCTGTTACGCTTCTTTACTCAAAATTATAAAAATGTGATTTATACAGGTCTGAATCCAATGGGAACCCAATATGACCAGGTAGTTTGTGACGGAAGTGATATTTCCTATAGTGCTCTTTCCTATCTTGTGGAGCTCGGACATACGAAAATCGGTTATGTAGGTGAACAGAATAATGAAGTACGTTTCAGCGGTTATAAAGATGCACTTGCCAAACTTGGGCTTCCGTTTTTGCAGAAAAATACCAGTAATGTACATCTTTCTGCAGATGGCGGTTACAAAGGTGCTAATATCCTGATGCACAATAAGGCAGATATCTCTGCAATTTTCTGTGCAAACGATACCACTGCTATCGGAGTCATTCACGCATTAAAGGAAAAAAATTTTCGAATACCGGAAGATATTTCTGTTATCAGCGTAGATGATATAGAGACAGCTCAGTATCTTTCTCCCATGCTGACCACAGTACATATTCCTCTGGAGGAACTTGGAAGAATAACTGCCAAAACCCTGATCGATCGTATTAACGGCGGACATCGCCTTCCCATGCGTATCTCTCTTCCATTTTACATTGCCAAAAGAGACAGTTGCGGAAAACTTAACAGAAGACGTAAGACTTTTGCAAGTCTTCCTCCTCAGTAATAGAAAAGACTCCCGGCAGCACTTCTTCCTGCCGGGAGTCTTTTCTTTAATACTATAACTGCTTTGCAGTTTGAATCATGCAGATATTCGCAATCTGCTCCTCAGTTTTCTTAAATTATTTCAATACAATAGCCTGTGTCAGGTGTCTCGGTGAATCTGCATCCAGATTCTTGCTGTCTGCAATATAATATCCCAGAAGCTGTCCGATAAATCCGATGATCGCACTGTACTGTATATCATTCCAGCCTTTATCCATGGAATATACATAATCAGCGATCTGATCAAAGGTATCTCCCAGTTCTCCGCCAAGAACTGCAACTGTTGCACCGTAACTCTTCATCTGCTCCATAAGTGCTTTGTCACCATCTCTGCAGGCTTTATTGCTTAAGCACACGATCAGTGTATTTTCATCTACAAGACTCATTGGTCCATGACGGTATTCCAGATCATAATATCCTTCAGAATTGCTGAGTCCCATTTCTTTCATCTTATTCATACATTCATTGGCGACACCATAATAAATACCCTGTCCAAGAATAATGTAGAGATTCAGGTTTTTATGCTCATTCATGATTTTTGTAGAAAGTTCATCCATTTCTTTCAGAACCTTTTCAGAATATGGAGCATAATCTTTCATTGCAGCAATTTCATCTTTCTTACCGCCTACATACATAGCCATGATAACAGCCATATATAACATACTTGTAAAAGAACGTGTCATGATAACACTGTCTTCAGCTGTATCCGGTGAAAGAATGTAATAGTCATTATATTTTTCACTGTCTTTGTCACAGGTAATAGCCAGTGTAGTAACCTGAGGATAAGTACGAACTTTATCAATAGCCATTCTTACTTCTGTAGTATAGCTTTTTCTGGTGATCGGAAGGATCAGCACATTTCTTCCTTCTTTTACATAAGTTTCCGGGAAATAATACAGCTCAGAGCATGGAACTCCCTTTGACGGAATTCCTGTATAAGTGGAAAATGCTGCTGCTGAAGCCTGTGCCAGATAAAGAGAAGTTCCACATCCTGTAAAGATCAGCTCATCATATTTTTTCTCACTGAAAAATACCTTGTCCAGAGTTTTGAAAATATCCTCCAGAGTATCATTGACAGCCTGAAAAGAAGCCGGCTGCCGGTACATTTCTTTATAGGTCAGTTCACTGTTTTTTTTCATTTATATTTCCTCCTGAATTTAATTTTCCCTTGTGATTTTATTTTAATTGCTTTTATCTTCTCAGGCCTTTCCTTCTGAACCTGCAAGACGGATGATCTTTTTGATGTCTTCTGTCAGAGCATCATTTGCAAGCTGTGACAGTTTCCATGAATGTCCCTGATGATTTGTCTTCAATGCTTCTTCATAATGTTCTACATATTTATAACGGATTTCTGTACCAAAGTTAATCTTCGCAACACCAAGCTTAATAGCTTCTTTGATGATATCTTCTCTCATACCTGTACATCCATGAAGAACAAATGGAATATCTGTAAATTTCCTTACTTCTTCCAGAACTTCCAGTTTAATATCCGGTTCACCCTTATAATATCCATGAGCATTTCCGATTCCGATAGCCAGGGAATCCGGCTGGCACAGATCCAGGAACTGACGGACCTGCTCCGGATTTGCTACATTTTTATTCTCCATCTGAGCACCGGCTTCATCTAATCTTAAAAGTTCTCCGATTTCTGCTTCTACAGGAACGTCGAAACATTTTGCCACTTTGATCACTTCATTTGTAAGTCTGGCATTTTCTTCGATCGGTTTTGTGGAACCATCGATCATCAGGGACGTAAATCCATTCTTTAATGATTTCATGCAGATATCAAAGCTGTCACCATGGTCCAGATGGATCGCGATCGGTACACTTACTTTATTTGCACACCATTTACATACTTCTACAAACCAGTCATCTCCGGAATATGCTCCTGTAGCTACATAATGAGCCAGGATCGCAGGTGAATGCATTTCTTCCGCTGCTCTGCAGATCGCCCAGATAATATCATAGTTTCCACCCTGCGTGTTCATTGCAGGCACTGCATAATGTTCTCTTCGTGCCTTTTCAAGCATTTCCTTACTTGTAACTAACATATTTTCACTTCTTTCCCCTGCTCCCGGCAGGTTATATTTATTTATCTTTTCATTACTGTTTACAATAACATTTTTTCCCTGTGCTTTCCCTGATGACCAGTCTGGCTGTAAAGCTTATTTTTTTATCCACCCCATCATGACGGATCAGTGACAGAAGTGCTTCCATTGCAGATTTTGCCACTTCTTCTTTCTGTATCTCCACTGTAGTAAGAGCCGGGCTTACATAATTACTTATAAAATCATTATCAAATCCAGTCACCATCAGATCATCCGGGACTTTTCTCCCGGTTCTTCCTGCCACAGAAAGTGCCACTGCAGCCAGATTATCATATCTTGCCACTATTGCATCAACAGAAGGATTTTTTTCCAGCAGTAACTGCAGCCTCTTTTCCAGTTTTTTTATATCCTCACATCCGGAAATCCTCTGCTCCTGTGCAAAAGTAATTTCTGATTCTTTTATCTGATCAAAAAATCCCTTCCAGTGAATATCCCTGTCACATTGTTTTCCTGTTTTATCAAGATAAACAAAATTTCGGCATCCGTTTTTCACAAGATGTTTGACACATTCTCTGCTGCCTTCATAAAGCCCTGTATCTACCACAACCGTATCCCGAAGATCACAGCTGATCTCTCTGTTTAAAAACAGTACCATAGGGATCCCTGACTTCACCAGAAGCTTCAGTTCCCTGTCCGTTACACCGGAAGCACTGACAAATAAACCATCAAACTGTCTGCTTAGAATCTGACTTACAAACTCATCTTCCTCCTGGCTCTCACAAAGAGAGATCATATATCCCCGTCTGTAAGCATCCCTGCTCATCTGGCTTACCAGCTCGGAAAAATAACCGCTGCTCAGTTCTTCCGCAATAAAAAGAATCTGCAAGCTGCCTTTTCCATGAAGAGCCCTTGCAATATTGTTGGGATGATACTGAAGTTTTTCCACAACCTCAAGAACACGCTGCCTTTTTTCCTCTTTCACATAACGATTTTTGTTAAGTACATAAGAAACTATTGTTTCCGACACTCCTGCTTCTCTTGCAACATCTTTTCTTGTTACTTTCTGTCGTCCACTCTCCACTGTTCTGTTCCTTTCCGAATGACTTTCTTAATATACACACGAGTGTATATTTTTTCAAAGATTACACAGACATCTCTGCCTGTGTAATCTTTCTTATTATTCTGCGCAAGCTTCTTCCATTACATCGAAAAGAACATAATTATCAACTGGTGTTTCTTCACAGTCACCGCTCTCAACAAATGATTTCTGCTGCAGTTCATAATAGCCTTTGACATCATCCATATGATCCCTGATGAATTCACTTGTTGTCCAGTCTGCTACTTCTACCTGATCAAGAAGGGAATTTTTTTCAAGTTTAATCTTGTCAGCAATCCAGCCGCACACTTCATCATCATGGCTGTGGTCTGCACGATAGTCAAATCCTTTGTAAAGAGCTCTTGCAAATCTTACAAGTACGTCATGATTTTCTTCAGCATATTTCGGCATTGCAATCCAACTTGCAAGAGATACAGTTTGATCAATAAATGTTTTGTTATCTGTCAGCTGTACACCATCATCTCCAAGTTCCTCAAGAACTTTCAAAGAGTTCGGTACCCATGTTGCACACGCATCAACACTGCCAGAAAGCATTGCTGTTACAATGTTTGTTGCATCCATATCCATTGCTGTGATATCATCCATTGTCATACCTCCTTTTGCAAGGGTTTTATTCAGGATATCTTCACTGGATGTTCCTGAAGAATAAGCAATTGTTTTTCCTTTTAATCCTTCAATTGTATCTGTTCCTTTTTCCTTACTTCCGATTACAGCATCACCATTAGATACATGTGCAAGTGCAAAAATATCAGCTTTACCGTTGATGCAAAGTTTGTGGGCTCCCTGTCCGATGTATCCAACATCAATAGATCCAGATTCCATAGCCTGAATGATTGTTGGTCCATCGGAGAACTCTGTAAGCTGTACATCAATATTCTCATCATCAAAATATCCAAGTTCAATTGCAGAGATAAGACCATTTAAACTTGCATAATCAGGCATATAAGCTACATTTACAGTTACTTTTTCCGATTCTTCCTCTGTTGCTGCACTTACGCCCATTGCTCCGCCACAAATGACCATAGATGCGGTTACTGCCATTGCTGCTAACTTTTTCCATGTTTTTCTCATAGTTCTACTTCCTTTCTTTTCCATTTTTTAGGGTAGTATTTAATATTTTCTCTTTATTCTGAACCGTTCCATACCGGCAACAGCCAAAATTCATTATTTTCTTACTTCCAGATACTCCTGATATACCTGACTCCAGATATGATTTTTCAACTCCATAAATCTCGGACTCATCTTAGTTTCCTGATCACGTGGATACGGAATATCGATATCTACGATATCTTTGATACGTCCAGGTCTGGCACTCATAACGATAACTCTCTGAGCCAGAATGATCGCCTCATCTACATCATGTGTGATGAAGAAACATGTTTTTCTTTCACTTTCCCATGTTTTCAGAAGTTCTGTCTGCAGCTGGGTTCTTGTCTGGGCATCCAGAGCTCCGAATGGCTCATCCATAAGAAGAACTTCAGGTTTTACAGCATAGGCTCTTGCAATTGCAACACGCTGTTTCATACCACCGGAAAGTTCCTTCGGATAATGATTTACGAAATCTTCAAGCTGTACCATCTTGATATATTTCATTGCGATTTCTTTTGCTTCAGCATCGCTCTTGCCCTGCAGTTTCAATCCAAACATAACATTTTTCAGAACTGTCAGCCATGGGAACAATGCATACTGCTGGAATACAACGCCTCTCTCTGTACCTGTTCCCTCGATCTTTTTGCCGTCAATGTATACAGCTCCACTGGTTGGAGTATCCAGTCCTGCGATAATATTCAGCAATGTAGATTTACCGCATCCGGAAGGTCCTACCACACAGATAAATTCATTTTCTTTAATATCAAGATTAACTCCGTTTAATGCAGTCATCTCGCCCTTACGGGTCTGATAAATCTTTTTAACGTTATCAATCTTAAGTTTTGTCACTCTCTCTTCTCCTGCCATCCTGTTAACCTTCCTTCTAAGAATTTAATGATTTTTTCCATTACCAGTCCGATGATACCAATGATGATGATATACATCAGCATGCCTGCTGTTTCAAAACTGTTTGCCAGAGAACGGATTCTCATTCCAAGTCCGGCAGTAGCTCCTGTTGTTTCTGCTGCGATCAATGTTGTCAGTGCAACGGAAATACCAAGTCGAACAGCTGTTAAAATAAACGGGGTTGTTGCCGGGAAAATAACTTTTACAAATATATCTCTGTCTTTTGCGCCAAGAACTCTGGCTGCTTTTACTAAAGTATTATCAATGTTTCTTACACCCTGATAGATTGTAACTGTCATGATCAGGAATGTTGCGATCCAGATAACGATGATCTGTGGTTTTCTACCAACACCAGCTGTAATAACTACCAACGGTACATATGCCAGAGGTGGGATGTTACGAATAAACTGAATCCATGGTTCCAGAACTCCTCTGACCGGCAGGTACCATGCCATAAGAAATGCAACCGGTACTGCGGTTATAAAGCCGAGTGCAAATCCGGCCAGGATTGAAATCATTGAACTACAAAAATCCTGTCCCAGTGCCCCATTATCAATCATTCGTTTGGCTGCCTCAAGAATAGCCGGAATAAATGGGAAGCTTCGTGCTGTTTTTGGATTAATGGATAATGCATACCATAACAGGATTGCTGCTGCAAGGGAAATCAGTACCCATGCCCATCCCGGGATAGACTGCATTACTCCTTTTTTCTTTTTTTCCATAGTTACTCTCCTTTCAATGGAACATTTTCATTTTTGTTTTGTATATTTTTCATTTTAAAGATAATCCTTGAAATTCAGGAATTCCGGAAGTGGATCTCCGATCAGCGGGCGACACCAGTCAACAAATTCCTGTGTTACATCGTTACCTCTTTCATTTATAAAATTGTCAGGCATCTTCCGTTCATAAAGCATAACTTCTTTGATAGGAACAAGCTTTGTTTTCATCTGATACACCGTTCCCGGGACCCGTTCAAAACCTACCATCACTCCGCTGTTTCCTTCAACAGCACTCCTCAGTGCAACTGTGCCAGCCTGTCTTGCTTCTTCTCTGTCCACCGGTGACTGAAGTGCTACAGAAGCTCTTCCGCAAAGTCCGGGTTTTTCGCTTCTTGCTTTTACGCCAAGTTTCTTAACTACCAGATTCGCAAGATGTGAACTTACATCTCCATAATAAACAGCTCTTTCTGATTTAAAGATCGGAGGAACAATAGATTCTCCATTTGCATCATGAAGTCCCTCACTTACCAGAACCACTACTCCACCCTGTTTTTTCTGAAGTCTGGATACATCCTCAAGAAACTCATCTTCATTAAAGTTTCGTTCCGGCAGATAGATCAGGTGAGGAGCATCTCCCTGTTTCCTTCTTGCAAGTGCGGAAGCTGCTGTGATCCATCCTGCATTTCTTCCCATGGCTTCCATAATACATACATGAATGGGAAGAGATTTTACATCTTCACCAACTTCCTGGGTAGAAGCTGCAATAAATCTTGCCGCACTTCCATATCCTGGTGAGTGATCTGTCATTGCGATATCATTGTCAATCGTTTTTGGAATTCCAACAACTTTGATATCCTGATCCTTACAGACCTCATAAATATGTCCGCATGCATCCATAGTTCCGTTTCCGCCATTCAGAAGAACATATTTAATATCATGTTTTTTAAAGATATCCACCATTTTTTCATAATCTTTTTCATATAGAGGATATCTGGAAGATCCAATTGCCGAAGCAGGTGTATGCAAAAGAAGTTTCAATTTTTCATCATCAAACGAAGTCAAATCTATGAAAGTTTCTGAAAAAATTGCTCCGGTTCCACCAATCGCTCCGTAAACTTTTCCAACCTCCGGATTTCGTTTTGCTTCTTCGATCACACCGTAAAGGGATGCATTGATGACTGCTGTAGGCCCACCTCCATGTACCACTAATACATTTTGTGACATATTCCGCTTTCCTTTCTACTGTTTATTGTGCATCTTACAATAAACTTTTTATTTTTCTTGAATGTGTTTTATTCAATTTCACTTTGTACTCTTATCTTAACATATTTTCACAAAAACAAAAGCACAATTAATGAAAACGTTATCTGGATATTTTGTATAATTTGTCATTTCAATTTTTGTGTATTTTTTTGTGTTTTTTTCCATTTTTTTCTCTTTCACAGGATTTCCACTGATTTTTGCTTTCGTATAAAAAACAAAGAGGTCAAAAAGATACTAATCTTTTCAACCTCTTTGTTTTCCGATTATTTTTTTGCTTTATCAATTTAACTCAATAATATAGTAATTTTGATATATTTGCAAATCAATATTACGCAAACGTTTGATTTACCATAAACGATAAATGTTATATACACAGATCAGCATAATGATCGCCATTAACCCAATAAACAATTTATTTACTGTTTCACCATCAATCTTTTTATTAATCTTCCGGCCAACCATACCCCCTAAAATTCCGCCGGCTACCATTAATATCAAAAGCTCTGCTGTAAATTCCGGAACCGTTCCTGTCACTATTGTATTAATAAGACTGGTAATCTGTGAAAACAGAATAATATACAGTGAATTCTGCGCTGCAGTCTTGGTGTCCATGGAAAAAAAGAAAAACAGAACAACCAAGTTAATAGGACCTCCACCTATTCCAAGAAAAGAAGAGCAGATTCCCAACACAACACCAATCAGGATACAGGCAATGGCATTCTGTACATGATGTGTTTTTATTTTGTCCTTCTTTAATGTATAAACCATAGTTCCAAAAGTAATAATAAGAAGACAGATTCCTTGAATAGCCCCCACCTTGTCTTTGTTACCTGAAAAATCTGAAAGAAACTGGAACACCATCTTTCCTGCCACACCTCCCAGCGCAGCACCTATAGCAAGCGGTGTTCCCGTTTTCATATCTACCAGAGAGTCGCCGCTTTTTTTCGCTTTAATGACAGAATAGCAAGACATTGCCAGAACAGTACAACCCGACAAAAAACTGATAGATGCAACGCTCAAAACGCCAAATGCATCCAGAAGCGGTTTTATCAATACCCCTCCTCCAATTCCGCAGATTGCCCCCACAACAGAAGCACAGAAACTAACTCCCAGAAAAATCACATACAAATATGCATTCATTTTGTTTCCCCCATTTTTTGATACACTTTTAAAATTCTATTTTTATCTTATCATGTATTCATAAAAAATCATTCCATTTATCAGCAAACGTTTGCTCTATATTTATTACAATTTTTTATTATATCTGTATTTTTGCTCCCAAATTCGCTATACTTATGTTAGAAAAAATTCTATCATCTGTATTCTTTTCCTGCAGCGAATTACTTTTTCGGCATACTTCCCTTCCGCTGCAATATGATAATATAACATAGCAACCTGAGTTCAACATAATATTTCTAAAGATGTTAGGATTAAAACACTACTAAGAAAGGAGTTTTTTATGACTCTAAAAGAAATCGCAGTAGAAGCAGGTGTATCGATTTCAACAGTCTCACGTGTAATCAATCAGAATACAAACAGTACTGTAAGCAAGGAGGTCCGGGATCGCATATGGGAAATAGCCAAACGTACTCATTATGTTCCAAAACACTCAAAAAAGCATATTTCAAAATCATCTGACCTGTCTTCTACAGAACAGCTTCATTCCATTGCCTGCCTCTTTGCAAGAGTTCCAGATGGAGCATCTGATTATTTTTTCTCTACATTGGCCAAAAGTATTGAGCAGGAAGCATTTCGCCATAACTACATTTTAAGATACACCTTTTCTGCCTTTGATATTGATGATCCTCTTACTTTACAATTGATTGCAACTAATAATATTGACGGTATTGCTGTTCTGGGACGTTGTGACAAAGAACTTCTTAAATTTCTTAAAGAACATTTTCAGTATGTTGTTTATTCCGGGCTGAATAATCTAAACGCAAAATATGATCAGATTATATGTGACGGAGAACAGATCAGTTATGATATAACAACTCGTTTTATAGAACAAGGACACACCAAAATTGCCTATATCGGCGAAACACAGAACGAAAACCGCTATACCGGATATTGTTCTGCCCTGGCAGATGCCGGTATTTCTGTTGATTCAAAACATATTATAAGCATTATACATTCTACAGAAGAAGGATATAAGGCAGTTAATCAGCTTCTTGACAATGATTGTGACGCAACCGCCTTCTTCTGTGCTGATGATATTACTGCGATTGGTGCAATGAAAGCTATCAAGGAGCACGGGCTTCGCATTCCGGAAGACGTATCTGTTGCCAGCATTGATGATATCGATACAGCACAATATCTGACTCCCTCATTAACAACAGCACACATTCCTCTTGATGAAATGGGAAAAATGGCAGCCAAAATACTGATTGACCGTATTGAGGGCGGTCATGAAAAGCATTTAAAAATATTATTTCCTTATGATATCATCGAACGTAAGAGTACTGCTGCCTTCCGTAAAATCCATGGCAACCCTCAAAAATAATTTGCTTATAGCAATCCTCGTAAATAATGTATCTTAATCCAATTAATTCTGCAGTAGATGAACGCAAAAAAGAAGGTGCAAACCACATTTCTATGATTTGCACCTTCTCTTATTCTATGTCAGTAGTTCAATCTCAGAGAAAACTCTTTCAGCAATCAGTCTTATCAGCCTTCCTGTGATGACTGTCAGTTCTGTGACTCACGCCTTTCTCTGCTCATATTTTCATCATCCAGACTATTAACTCTGATTATGTAATTTACTCATGGCAACAAACCTTACAGATAACATCACTTTCCACAGCACTCCACAATGGTTTTCTCCACATCTTCTATCTGGAAAGGTTTTGCCAGATGTGCAGTCATGCCGGCTGCGAGACATCTTTTGGCATCTTCCTCAAATGCATTTGCAGTCATTGCAATGATCGGAATTGTTTTTGCATCTGCCCTGTCCATGGCACGTATGGCTTTTGTTGCTGCAATACCATCCATAACAGGCATCATGACATCCATCAATATGGCATCAAAGGTTCCCGGAGGATTATTTTCGAAGTGCTCCACCGCCTGTCTGCCGTTTTTTGCAACTGTAACCTTCGCACCGTCATCTGTCAGCAGCATTTCTATGATTTCAGCATTAAGCTCATTATCCTCGGCTGCCAGCAGATGCAATCCACGAATATCATATTTCTCAGCAATTTCCTCATCCTTTTTCTGTTCCTGGGCAATCTCAAAGGGAATGGTAATGACAAACACAGATCCAACTCCCACCTGACTTGTCACTTCAATACTTCCATTCATCTGCTCAATCAAGCCTTTAGTGATCGCCATTCCCAGACCGGTTCCCTGATAAACACTACGGGCATCTGTTTTTTCCTGTGAGAACGGATCAAAAATATGACTCAGGAACTCTGCACTCATCCCTATACCTGTATCAGAAATCGTCCATCTGTATGTACAGATTCCATCATGTACATCTGCTGCCTCCATTACCGTAGTAATCTTTCCTCCCGGTCGGTTATACTTAATACAGTTTCCATAGATATTCAGAAAAATCTGACGAAGATGCAGTGAGCTTCCATAGACATACGGATAAGGAATATCCTCCTTATTTTTCTCATAAATCCACTGAATATCCCCATCTGCTGCCCTGTGCGTGATAATGCTCTCAATCTCATAGATCAGGTCTTTGAGGCAGATATATTCATGTGTCAGAACAATATGACCCTCCTCTATTTTGCTCATCTGCAGAACATCATTGATAAGGGAAAGCAGGTAATCCGCTGCTATCTTCATCTTTTTATGATTTTCCCGTATCAGTGCTTTATCCTCAATATGAGTCTCATCAATCTTTAACAGACCAATAATACCATTCAAAGGTGTCCTGATATCATGGCTCATGCAGCTGAGGAAATTGGTTTTTGCCCTGCTCTCGGCACGCATCTCATTGAATGCTGCCTGAAGGCGCGCCTGTTCCTGCTCATCCCGTTCATGTCTCTGTGTGGTATCCTGCAGCAGAATGATCGCATAGATCATGGGTACCTCAGCAAGAATTTCTGTATCAAACACCACCATTCTGGTCATCAGAACTGTTTTCTGTACCCAGCGGATACTTCCATCGTCTTCGCGGGCACAATATTCCACAGACATATTTGTTTCTCCGTTCTCAAATCTCTTACGAAGCTTTTCACAATTATCTGTCATACAGTAACCGGCAATTGTTTCCTGAGTGATTTTTTTCTCATATTCCCAGCAATAATCCTGATAAGAACATGGAAGCGGGTAGTCCATAAAAAGTTCCCGGCTCTTCTGTTCTTTTCCATTCAGTGCGATTCTTCTTTCCAGAACATCCTTTGTCAGATTTACTGTATAGATCACATCTGACAATTCCAGAAGTGCATCCACATAGCTGTCATTTTCCAGGATTGACTGTTTCAGTTGTTCATAATAGAGCTGAAGCTGCTCTTTTGCACCTGTCTGACCTTCAGAAGTCTTTCGGATGGTTTCAAATGCCAGAAGAAAATGATGCAGCTTTTTGTCCTCATCCCAGTCCACCGGAATCAGTGTCAGACGGTTATATGCCTCCTGTTTCCCGACATTATACTCATATTCCAGCACATCTTTCTTCGTATGCATCTTCTTTTGAAGTTCCGAAATCTGCAGTCCTTCGCGGATATCTGCCTGACTGGATTTTTCAACCTGTTCCTCTATGATCTGTTCCACTGCTCCGGAATATGCACCATCAGAGGCCAGGAAAAAATTTTCACTGGAACGGATTGCCCGATAAGTATCCATCCTGGCATCACAGTACAGACAATCCGAGAAATTACTGCCATGCTGATTAAGCAGCTTTAACAGCTGATATCCCTGATGTTTTTCTGCAGCAGCTTCTTCCCATTTCACATGATTTTTATTAATATACATGTTCTTGTCTGCGCAATTAAACAGCTCTCTCATTGTACTTCCGGGAAAATCGCCGGCCAGTGCAAATCCCACCGCATAGCTTAGGGGAGTATCCGGATACACTCTGGATTCCTCTGTCATATCCCTGCGCACCTTTTCAAGGCACTGTGTAAGCTGTTCCCTGTCCAGTCCATGGGTAACTGCAAGAAACTCATCTCCACCTGCTCTTCCCACAAACTGCTCTGCCGGCATGGAAGCCCGCAGGCAGATGGCAAATCTACGAATATAGGCATCACCGGCTTCATGACCTCTGCTGTCATTAATACGCCGGAGATTATTAAGATCAAAACTGCAGACACCGGTATCTGCACCCGGTTCTTCCTCACTCAGTAATTCTTCACATTTATTTTTGTTCGGAAGCCCTGTCGCATCATCCAGATATACCTTTCGCTGCAGTAAACGATTCATTGCAGCATATTGTATTGCTTTGATGAATTCATATCCGATCAACAGCATCAGCACAACAATATCTGCTGCGATATATTTCTCAAGCAATGATAAGGATGTGGCTTTTTTCTGCGAATATTTTTCAGCCAGGCCTGTTGCTTCATCGCAGATCACAAAAAACTCCTCACTTTCCGGAATAATATCTGTGTTTCTGGCTCCTTTGAACCTCACAAGATAAATTTTCTTATACAGGTCAGAGAATTTATCATCCAGTTCCTGCATTTTATTCTGAAAATCAACATCATTGAGACGTACAAGATTTAATTCATCATTTCCATTTCGCAAACCGTCAATAAAAGTTCTTATCTCATGCATCATCTCATTTTCCTGCTGCGTGGAAAGCTCCAGTTTTATGAGTCTCTGTGTCTCTCCCCTGACTAAACCGGTATAATTTACAATACGGGCCGTTCCCTGAATATCTGAGACAATTCCCATCATTATGATAATAAGGATAGCCAGAATAACTGCCAGAACACCAATACTGACCTGAATAATACTTGATTTCTTTTTCTTATTCTTTACTTCGGACATGGCCCTCCCCCTTTTGTTTTATTTTGGAAAAATACTTTCTGCACTCTAACTATTTTACCGTACTTTTTTCGTTATGCCTACTAAAATTTGAATGTATTTATTTATAAACAGGCAAAAACACCTGGCAGACTACTTTTTATAGTCTGTCAGGTGTTCTTCTGATTCCACACTGGATTGCATCTGTCGGGCAAACTTTCTTGCACCTGCCGCAGCGGATACATTCCGGACTGTTGGAGTTTTCCACAGGGTCTACGATCATCTGGCATGCCTTTGCACATTTTCCGCATTTTATACACTTATCCTTATCCACTCTGTATTTATACAGGGAAATGGGATTAAATACGGAATAAAGTGCTCCCAGGGGACAGATATATTTGCAAAACGGACGGTAGATCAAAATAGAGAGAATGATCGTTATGACAAGGATCACATTCTTCCATATGTACAGCCAGCCCAGTGCACTGCGCATGGATTTATTCAGAAGTACCAGTGGCAGTCCGCCCTCCAGTGTTCCTGCCGGGCAGATCAGTTTGCAGAAATAGGGTGCCCCCTGTCCCATAATATCCACCACAAACAATGGAAGCACGATCACAAATACTGCAAAAATCACATATTTCAGCTTACGAAGCAGTTTATCTCCCTTGAATGTGCGGATTTTCTTAGGAAATGGAATCTTATTCAGCAGATCCTGGATCAATCCAAAGGGACAGAGAAAACCGCAGATCAGTCTTCCCACCATAGCTCCGATGAAGATAAGAAATCCCACCACATAATAAGCCATCTTGAAATTCCAGCTCCCTATCACAGCCTGAAGAGAACCGATAGGACAGGCGCCAACAGCACCGGGGCAGGAATAGCAGTTCAGGCCCGGAACACAGGCATTTTTCAATTTGCCTGTGTAAATTTTGCCTGTGACAAAGCCGGTAACATGACTGTTTGTAATAAACGCCCACAGTGCCTGGATTCCGTGGCGGGGCCACTCATTGATCTTCATATTTTTTGTGTTTTGTTTCTTATTACTTTTGTTATCGCTGTTCTTTTGATTACTCATTTATCCTATTCCTACACATTCCATACAGATATTAATGGCTTTTGTAAACACCACTGCCAGCTCTCCGCGGAAAATCCCATATCCCATAAAGCAGACTCCCACAAGCATAAGAATCACAGCCGGCCATTTACTGTTCCATATTTTGCTGGTTTTTAATTTATTCATTTATTTTCCCTCTGTGACATTCTCCAGCTCTTTTTCCACGATCTCTTTCCACTCGTCCAGACTGTGGCTTCCGGAGTAGGTCTCACCTACAATATTTCCGTTTTTGTCAACAAAGAAGGTTTCCGGGAAAGCAGAGATTCCATTGAGACGTCCGTTCATCATTCCGGAATCCGGGATCAGGAATGGATAGGATGCCTTTGTTTTCTCCTGAAGTACCTGAGCCTTTTTCACTGCTTCCTCATCCTGCTTTCCATCACTGCCTACTGTATCCAGTGTCACGCCTACTACTCCTACTCCTTTATCCTTCATCTCCTGATAAAGCTTCTCCAGATCAGGAATCTCATTGACACATGGAGAACACCAGGTGGTGAAAATATTTACCATAGTCAGATCATATTTGCTGAAGATATCCTGTGTGTAAGTTTTTCCATCAACTCCTGTTGTTTCAAATTTTCCTACATTTGTTCCTTCAGCTGCCTCTGTACTGTCAGAAGTATCCTGCGGCTGATCAAATGCAGAAAGCATCTGGAACGGGGTCATTTCTGTAAGTGTTACCTCAATCCCCTCCACATCCTTTAACAGATCTGCATCCGCATCCTTGTTTGTGCTGAGATAATATTTATATTTGCCATCACTGCTGGTGCACAGTTCTTTATGCTCTGTGCAGCCGGTAATCCTATCCAGATCTTTCTGGGATTCCTCATCATACATTCCGATCACACCTACTCTGCTGAGACTTTTCAGCCAGTCGTCATATCCGGTGCCCATCTTGTCCACCTCTGCATCCTTCTGCTCATCTGTCAGGGTGCACCAGCTTGCTATGGCATATGTGACTGCATCTGCATTGTCATTCCATCTCTCATCTGTAAACATGGAAATGTTCTTCTTCTCCATCTGCTCTTTCAGATCTTTGGAAATCCCTAATTTCATTCCAAGGAATGGATATTCATAAGTATCCTGTGCCGGCTGAGCAATCTCTGACGGTTTGAAAGATCCTGCGATCAGACCTTCGGAAGCTGCCACACTGGCATCTTCTACTGCCTGAGCATCCTTTCCATCCATCTGAACCGCACCTGCACCGGCTTCCTCTGCAGGCACTGAAAGAGTTTCCTCTGCATGTGCAGTTACAATACCTCCCATAGATGTCACACTTAATACACCTGCTGCAAAAATCGCCATTAATCTCATTCTTCTGTTTTTCATTATAAGTAAGCTCCCTTCATTTTTTACTGCTATGATTTTTATATTACTTTTAAGCCAAGCCGATAAAAACATACACTTCTCTACCTGCTCCTAACCAAATAACTGCTTCACAGTTTAATTGGTTAATTCCTTATGTCTGTCTGCAGATCTGGATTTCATCCCCGCATGACAGACACTGTTTTATTGATATGCACACATTATAGCATCTGAGAAATAAAATCTGTGTTAAGAAAATAACTTTTCAAAATTTTATTTCATGGCCAATCACAGACAAATCTGAAACTTGTTAAAAGAACTTTGTAATCGGATATTTTAGAGGATTGCTATAATATGAAACATTTTCTTTTTTTTACACGAATTTTATACTTCGTGTGCTATGATAAAATTGATAATATATCAGAGTCAAAATTTTAACCGAATCAAGTAAGTCCCCTGAACAGACCGGACGGCTTTCCCATCTTGCGGAAATCCTGCTGGACATGACAGGCCTTCAGACTGTAGAGCGTTCTGACACTATTTCTCTTGCAGCACTCACAGAAGAAGTTTTCTGCGATCTGGATCCGGTTGCAGACAAGCATCAGATCCGGCTTATTCAGACAGAAGGTGACTGTACTGTTACAGGCCTGTCTCTTATACACATCTCCGA
>NZ_JBQHWS010000005.1:0-84837 GCF_052063845.1 Blautia sp. HCP3S3_D9 | reverse complement strand
GAATAAGAGAGGATGCGAAGTCACCATTTATCCGGCACTGACACCGGCAGAAGAGATTCTTGCAGCAAATCCGGACGGCATTATGTTAAGTAACGGTCCTGGAGATCCGAAGGAATGTACTTCTATTATTAAAGAAATCAAGAAATTATATGATTCCGATGTTCCGATCTTTGCAATCTGTCTTGGACATCAGCTGATGGCACTTGCAACAGGCGGAGATACCCATAAGATGAAATACGGACACAGAGGCGGAAACCATCCGGTCAAAGACCTTGCGACAGGACGCGTTTATATCTCTTCCCAGAACCATGGATATGTAGTAGATGCCAAGGGACTTGAGGAGAAGAATATTGCAAAACCTGCATTTATCAATGTAAACGACGGAACAAACGAAGGTATGGCATACGAAGGAAAGAACATCTTTACTGTACAGTTCCATCCGGAAGCATGCCCGGGACCGCAGGATTCCAGCTACCTGTTTGACAGATTTATGGATATGATGGGAGGAAATAAATAATGCCAAGAAATAAAGACATTAAAAAAGTACTTGTAATTGGTTCCGGCCCGATTATCATCGGCCAGGCAGCAGAGTTTGACTACGCAGGAACACAGGCATGCCGTTCCCTTAAAGAAGAAGGCATTGAGGTTGTTCTTCTTAACTCCAACCCTGCAACCATCATGACAGATAAAGATATCGCTGACAGAGTTTATATCGAGCCTCTGACAGTAGAAGTAGTAGAACAGCTTATCCTGAAAGAGAAACCGGACAGCGTCCTTCCTACACTGGGCGGCCAGGCGGGATTAAACCTTGCCATGGAGCTGGATGAGAAAGGTTTCCTCAAAGAACACAATATAAGACTGATCGGTACAACTGCCCAGACAATCAAGAAAGCGGAGGACCGTCAGGAATTTAAAGATACCATGGAGAAGATTGGTGAGCCGATCGCAGCATCCAAGGTTGTTACAACAGTAGAAGATGGTCTTGCATTTACAAACACTATTGGTTATCCGGTAGTTCTCCGTCCTGCTTACACACTCGGTGGAAGCGGCGGCGGTATCGCTCATAATGAATATGAACTTCGCGAAATCCTGGAGAATGGTCTTCGTCTTTCACGTGTAGGTGAAGTACTGGTAGAGCGCTGCATCGCAGGATGGAAAGAGATTGAATACGAAGTAATGCGTGACAGTGCAGGAAACTGCATCACAGTCTGCAACATGGAGAACATTGACCCGGTTGGTGTCCATACAGGTGACTCCATCGTAGTTGCTCCGTCCCAGACACTTGGAGACAAAGAATATCAGATGCTCCGTACCTCAGCCCTGAACATCATCACAGAGCTTGGAATCACAGGCGGATGTAACGTTCAGTACGCTCTGAAACCGGACAGCTTTGAATACTGCGTGATCGAGGTTAACCCACGTGTAAGCCGTTCCTCTGCACTTGCAAGTAAGGCAACCGGTTACCCGATCGCAAAAGTTGCTGCAAAGATTGCTCTGGGCTACACACTGGATGAGATCCCGAACGCGATCACAGGAAAAACATATGCAAGTTTCGAGCCAATGCTTGACTACTGCGTAGTTAAGATCCCGAGACTTCCATTCGATAAATTTATTACTGCAAAGAGAACCCTTACTACTCAGATGAAGGCAACAGGTGAGGTTATGAGTATCTGCCATAACTTCGAAGGTGCCCTGATGAAAGCCATCCGTTCTCTTGAACAGCACGTAGACAGTCTGATGTCCTACGACTTTACACAGCTGACAGACGAGGAACTTCTTGCAGAGCTGGAAATCGTAGATGACCGCAGAATCTGGAAGATTGCAGAAGCCATCCGCCGTGGTATGCCGCAGTCCATGCTTCACGACATCACACAGATTGATATCTGGTTCATCGATAAGATTGCAATCCTTGTAGGTATGGAAAATGCTCTTAAGACCAGAAAGCTCACAAAAGAGCTTCTCCTTGAAGCAAAACGCATGGAATTCCCGGACTACATCGTTGCACGTCTGACGGGCAAGACAGAAGAAGAGATCAAAGCTCTTCGTGAAGAATATCAGATCAAAGCGGCATATAAGATGGTTGATACCTGTGCTGCAGAGTTTGCGGCAGCAACACCATATTACTATTCTGTATACGGCGATGAAGGTACAGAGAATGAAGCAGTAGCAACACCGGATAAAAAGAAAATCCTGGTACTTGGTTCCGGTCCTATCCGTATCGGTCAGGGTATTGAGTTCGATTTCTGTTCCGTACACTGTACATGGGCATTTGCAAAAGAAGGCTATGAGACCATCATCATCAACAACAATCCGGAAACAGTAAGTACAGACTTTGATATTGCAGATAAGCTGTATTTCGAGCCTCTGACACCGGAAGATGTTGAGAATGTAGTAAATATCGAGAAACCGGACGGAGCAGTTGTACAGTTCGGTGGCCAGACAGCTATCAAATTAACAGAAGCACTGACAAAGATGGGCGTTAAGATCCTCGGAACATCTGCTGAGAACGTAGATGCAGCAGAAGACAGAGAACTTTTCGACGAGATTCTTGAAAAATGCGAAATCCCGAGACCAAAGGGACAGACAGTATTTACTGCTGAGGAAGCTAAGAAAGCAGCAAATGAGCTGGGTTATCCTGTTCTGGTTCGTCCTTCCTATGTACTTGGCGGTCAGGGCATGAGAATCGCTGTAAGCGATGAGGACGTAGAAGAGTATATCGGTGTGATCAACCAGATTGCACAGGAGCACCCGATCCTTGTTGATAAATATCTGATGGGTAAGGAAATCGAAGTCGATGCTGTATGCGATGGCGAGGATATCCTGATCCCTGGTATCATGGAACATATCGAGCGTGCCGGAATCCACTCCGGTGACAGTATCTCCGTATACCCGGCTAAGACCATCAGCGAAAAAGCAAAAGAGACAATTGCAGAATACACCAGACGTCTTGCAAGAGCACTGCATGTTATCGGTATGATCAACATCCAGTTCATTGTTCTTGGAGATGATGTATATGTAATCGAGGTTAATCCTCGTTCCAGCCGTACTGTACCGTATATCAGCAAGGTAACAGGAATTCCGATCGTTCCTCTTGCAACTAAGGTAATCCTTGGATACAAGCTGAAAGACATGGGCTATGAACCGGGACTTCAGCCGGAAGCAAAACACTATGCGATCAAGATGCCTGTATTCTCATTTGAGAAGATCCGCGGCGCTGATATCAGCCTTGGACCGGAAATGAAGTCAACAGGTGAGTGCCTTGGTATTGCTGAGACATTTAATGAAGCGCTTTACAAAGCATTTATCGGAGCAGGTATCCGTCTTCCGAAACACAAAAACATGATCATCACTGTTAAAGACGAAGACAAACAGGATATCATCCCTATCGCAAGAAGATTCGAAGCACTTGGATACAGAATCTATGCTACACTGGGAACTGCAAAAGTCCTCAAAGAAAACGGAATCAAAGTTATCCGTACAAATAAGCTGGAGCAGCCTGCACCGAACCTTATGGACCTTATCCTTGGTCATAAGATCGACGTTGTCATTGATACTCCACCACAGGGTATAGAACATCAGAAAGATGGTTTCATCATCAGACGTAATGCCATCGAGACAGGTGTCAATGTCCTTACTTCTCTGGATACAGCAGAAGCACTGGCAACCAGCCTTGAGAACACAGACCTGAATAATTTATCTCTTATTGATATTGCTACGATTGCAAGAAGATAATTTTAAAGCAGATAAATGATATAATATAAAATGAAAAGACAGCAGTTGCGTTTTCTTTGTGGAAGATGGCAGCTGCTGTCATATTTTATGTTATAGGAAATTACTCCGTAATGTTCCTGTAACATAAAAAAGCCCTCCAGGCAGGATCGCACTGCGACGGAGAGAAATTATGTCGCTGAAGCGACCCGCCGCAGGTGGAGAATCCTGCAAGCAGGATTTTATATGAGGATTACTATAGTACGAAAATTGAAAATTACAGTTGTGCCGGCATCATGGTGTGTAATATAATCATATAAGCAGATAAAAGAAAATAAATGAATGCTTTAAGAAAGGAAAAATTATGGATTTTATTGAACTGTTAAAGGTCATTTTCCTTGGTATTGTGGAGGGAATCACAGAATGGCTCCCGATCAGCAGTACCGGGCATATGATCCTGGTGGATGAGTTTCTGAAACTGAATGTGACAGAGGAGTTTAAGAATCTGTTTTTCGTAGTGATCCAGCTTGGTGCGATCCTCGCGGTTGTAGTTCTCTACTGGAACAAATTGTGGCCGTTTTATATCAGACCAATTTCAAAGAAACAGCAGGCAGTGCTTAACAGGCATGGTGCAGTATCCAGAGGAATTCTTACTTTTGTGGAGAAGTTCTGTGATAAAGAGAAATGGGTGCTCTGGTTTAAAATTATAGTAGCCTGTATACCGACGATTGTTATCGCGCTTCCATTTAATGATGTCATTGAAGAGAAATTTAATAACTATGTAGTAGTTGCCATTGCACTGATCGTATATGGTATCCTCTTCATTGTTATTGAGAACTATAACAAGAGAAGGAGACCAACCTGTACAAATCTGGAAAATCTGTCATTTAAGACTGCATTCATTATCGGTCTGTTCCAGGTACTCTCCGTAGTTCCGGGTACATCCCGTTCAGGTTCCACCATTATCGGTGGTATCCTTGCAGGAACCTCCCGTACAGTAGCAGCAGAATTTACGTTCTTCCTTGGAATCCCGGTTATGTTCGGAGCCAGTCTGCTGAAGATACTGAAATTTGGTTTTTCCTTTACAGGAACAGAGGTGATGATCCTGATCGTGGGAATGGTAGTGGCATTTGTAGTTTCCATTATTGCGATCAAATTCCTGATGGGATACATAAAGAAACATGACTTCAAGGCATTCGGATGGTACAGAATCGCACTTGGTATTCTGGTGCTTGGATACTTTATCGGAAAAACACTTCTTGGTTAATGTTATAAAAAGAATTTTTTATAGCATTCCTCGTAAATAATGCATAAGAAAAGCCTTGCTGTATAAGCGGCATGTACGTCATAAGCGTATATCCCGGACAGCAGGGCTTTTTATTATGTTACACGTTTCTTATATACAGATCATTTCGCCGGTATAAGAGGTATCATAACCTGTCAGATGATGAATCTCAGTTTTGAAATCTTCAGACTGTACAATTTCCACAAGAGCAGAGAACCCCGGCTTTTTCACAGATTCCGCAGGAATTGCCAGATACATCTGCATATCAGTCACAGGGACGAAATCAAGTCCCGGAAAATAACGTGCGATCATTTCTTCTCCAAAAGCAACATTTGCTCTGTGCTCAAAAACAGCAGATGCAGATGACATATCAGAGACAGCTTCATTTCTGTATCCGCTGATTTTTTCAGAAGAGATTCCCCGTTCTTTCAACAGACGGTCCAGATAAACCCTGCGGGCACTTCCCTTTTCACGATTCATAAAAACAACTTTCGGATCCGTCAGGTCCTCCACAGAAGAAATCTTTTCAGGATTTCCGGCCTGTACATAGAAGCCGACAGAGTATTTATATAAAGAAAGAAGTATCAGCGGGATTCCGGGAACCAGGTGACGGATATCATCTATATCCAGACTGGTAGCAGCGATATGTGCCTTCTCGAAATACAGGGAATAAAGTACGTTATAGTCATTCATATGAGACTGCAGGACAGGAAGCCCATCAGGGTGAGCGGACATTTTGCCGAGAAGAAGCTCCAGGGCAGCAGAAGTCTGGCCGCCTAGAATGATACCGTTGGAATGAAGCAGATAATCTCTCTTCAGCAGAGAGCTCTCAGGTTCAAAATTAGCAGAAGTGTATGGAATATCCTGTCCGCTTCCGGAATTGCCGGAACTGCTTCTGCTAAGATACTGTGTCAACTGCTCTTCGCTGACCCTGAGCTGTTTTCCGATTTTGGAAGATTCCAGCTCACCGCGCTTGATAAGTTCATAGACCGTCGTCTTTTTGATCTTCAGACGGTCTGCGACCTCCTGAGCTGTGTAAAGTTTATTCATCAATACCTACCATGACATTAGTAGCCTTGATCACTGCATAAGCATCAGAACCTACTTTCAGGTTTAATTCTTCAACTGCTGCACAGGAGATGGTTGCTGTGATAATGTTTCCGCCGCCGATATCAATAGAAACGATGGAGTTTACAGCTCCGTTATTGATACTTACTACTTTCCCTTTTAATTGATTGCGTGCACTTAATTTCATGATAATTACCTCACTGTTTATTATTTTTTTCTATAGATTTATCGTTACTGTTCACACTCCACTATCCCGCGAGGTGTTTTGGCATGGATATGCCAAAATCCCGAGACATACAAGCCAAAATTCCATTGCCACAGGCAATCTGGAATGAATTTTGGCTGCGTTACTGAGAACGGAGTGAACAGTAACGATTTATCTGATACCCGATCAAAGGCCGGAAAGTTGTTTTTGCCGGTAAAAATAAGGCTTTCGACCTGCTATCATTTACATGATAACATATACAAATAAAATTGACAAGAATACAAAAGTTTTGTACAATAGATACAAAAGGAAACGAAACTGAATAAAACAAAACAAAACTGAATAAAAGGCGGTAAAAGCATGAGAAAGAAATTAATTGCAGCAATGATGGCAGGAGTACTGAGTGCAGGAATGTTCAGCACAGGAGTTTTCGCAGCAGATACAGACTTAAAAGGTGAAGTCAATACATTCATCGCAGCGAGCTTAAGCAATGCAATGGAGGAAATCCAGAAAGATTTCAATGAGACATATCCTGATGTTGAAATCTTCTACAATGCAGACAGCTCAGGTACATTACAGACACAGATCGAAGAAGGCGCACGCTGTGATATCTTCTTTTCAGCAGCTGACAAGCAGATGGACGCTCTGGTAGACGAAGATCTGGCTAAGAAAGATACTGTAGAAGATATCCTTGAGAACAAAGTCGTTCTGATCAAACCTAAGGATGGAGAAACAAAAGTTACAGGATTCGAGAACATCACAGATGCAGCTAACATTGCACTTGCAGGTGACAGCGTTCCTGTTGGACAGTACTCCAGAGAAATTTTCGACAATCTTGGAATTACAGATGAAGTAAATAAGATGGAGATCAACGAAGGTAAGAACGTATCTGAAGTCCTTGCGGCAGTAAGTGAAGGAAGTAATGAGATCGGTATCGTTTATGCTACAGATGCGGCTTCCGTTGCAGATAAAGTAGACGTTATCGCAGAAGCTCCGGCAGATGCACTGAAGACACCTGTTCTCTATCCGGTAAGCCTTATTGAAGACAAAGAGGCATCTGAGGATGATGCAGCAGCTGCAGAAGCATTCCTTGAGTACATCAAATCTGATGACGCTACGAAAGTGTTTGAGAAATATGGCTTTACAGCATACAAAGCAGATGATATTTCCGAAACAGATGATAAAGATGCAGAAACAACAGAAGAAGCAGATGACACAGAAACAAATGCTGAGACAGAGACAACAGAGGAAGCTAAATAAGAATGAGTGAATTTCTGGCAGAAATAAACTGGAGTCCTTTATGGATTTCACTGAAAACAGGTTTCGCGGCTACTGTGATCGCGTTCTTTCTGGGGATATTCTTTGCGAGACTGGTAATGAAGATGAAACCTGTTTCCAGAGGCATACTGGATGGTATCCTGACCATGCCTCTGGTACTTCCCCCGACAGTGGCCGGTTTCATTCTGCTTCTGCTGTTCAGTCTGAGACGTCCGTTCGGGGCATTTCTGCTGGATAATTTTGATATTAAGATCGTACAGACCTGGAAGGGCTGCGTGATCGCAGCATCTGTAATTGCGTTTCCACTGATGTATCGAAATGCACGCGCTGCATTTGAACAGGTGGATGTGAATCTGATCGCAGCAGGCAAGACACTTGGCATGAGTGACAGAAGAATCTTCTGGACAGTTGTCATGCCGACAGCAGGACCCGGAATCGCATCCGGTACAGTCCTTGCCTTTGCCAGAGCAATCGGAGAATACGGTGCTACATCCATGCTCGCAGGAAACATTCTTGGCAAGACCAGAACCGTTTCCGTTGCCATTGCTTCGGAGACTGCGGCAGGAAATTATGGCATGGCCGGTTTCTGGGCAGTTGTGATCTTGATCATTTCATTTGTGATCGTTGCGGCGATCAATATTGTTTCCGGTAAGGGAATGAAGATGGGCAGGTGGATGTAATGGCGGTCAGTGTGGATATTGAGAAGAAACTTCATGGCTTCACTCTGAAAGTAAAGCTGGAGAGTGATGGTTCTCCAATGGGGATCCTTGGAGCATCCGGAAGCGGAAAAAGTATGACTCTGCGCTGTATTGCAGGAATCCAGACACCGGACTCAGGAAGAATTGTTGTAAATGATAAAGTTCTTTTCGATTCAGAAAAGAAGATCAATCTGAAACCGCAGGAGAGGAAGGTCGGCTACCTTTTTCAGAACTATGCACTTTTTCCTACCATGACTGTAGAGAAAAATATTGCATGCGGATACAGAGGGGATAAAAAACAGCTTAAGGCAAAAGTGGCAGATTACATAGAACGCTATCAGCTTAACGGGCTGGAGAAGCGTTATCCGGGACAGCTTTCCGGAGGCCAGCAGCAGCGAGTTGCACTGGCACGAATGATGATCGGAGAACCGGAAGTCATTCTTCTGGATGAGCCGTTTTCCGCACTGGATGGATATTTGAAAGACATCATGCAGCGTGATATGCAGAACTTCCTGAAAGAGTATACAGGTGATATGATCCTGGTAACTCACAGCCGTGATGAGGCTTACAAGTTCTGCGGACATCTGACGATCCTGGACAGCGGTCAGGCACTTACTACGGGAGAAACAAAGAAACTCTTTGAGCGCCCTGGTATTCTGCAGGCAGCCAGACTGACTGGGTGTAAAAATTTCTCAACTGTACAGAAGATGGGAGAGCACAGTGTTTATGCAGTGGACTGGAATCTGATGCTACAGACAAAAGATGAGGTGCCGGATGATGTTACCCACGTGGGAATCCGCGGTCACTGGATGAAAGGTGCAGCTGAAGGCGGAGAGAACTGTATGGAAGTGGAAGTTGTGGAATATATTGAAACAACCTTTGAACATCAGTATTTACTGAAGAACAAGAAACGCGGAGACTGTCAGCCGGTCTGGTGGATGTGTCCCAAAGGAAATTTTGAGGAAGATCCGCATGCAAAAGTTCCGAAATATATTCATTTTCCGGAAGAGCATCTGATGCTGCTGAAAGAAGCGAAATAGAATATATAAGAAATAATAAAAAGCGTTGTATTTTCAACAGAGATTTCTGGTGAAGATATAACGCTTTTTTAACCGAATCAAGTAAGTCCCTGCGGAGCAGTTATTCGGTGTAGAATCGCGTAGCCACGTAGCTGTAAGAGTCTGCCGGTTTGATCACGCAGATGGATGTTATCAAATTGTCTGAGAAATCTATGACGGATGATTCTTAGAATATTTTATGTAGTCCACAACCATCATCGCCAGTTTAAATGTCAGTGCATCTTCAAACGCGCGGATATCCAGTCCGAATTTTCTCTGGAGTTTTTCGAAACGGTACACCAGAGTATTTCTGTGTACATAAAGCTGTCTGGAGGTTTCGGAGAGATTCAGGTTATTTTCAAAGAAGGTACGGATGGTGATCAGGGTTTCTTCGTCAATAGAATCCAGAGTTTCCTCTTTGAAGATCTCGTCGATAAACATTTCACATATGGAAACAGGAAGCTGGTAGATCAGTCTGCCGATTCCAAGCTGGTTATATCCGAATACATTTTTATCTGCGTAGAAAATTTTGCCTACTTCAAGGGCTGTATGTGCTTCCTTGTATGCGTCTGGAAGCCGGGAAATATCCTCCGCCAGATTACTGTAGGCAACCCATGCAGAAGTCATTGCTTCTGTATTTAACATATCTACAAGCATATATGCAATTGATTCCAGATCTTCATAAGTTTCTGTAGACTGTAATTCTCTGATGATGATAATCCCTGTATCATCAATAGCTGTGATGAAATCTCTGGTACGGGCGGAGAAAATATTCCGGATCGTAGCGAGGGCGTTTTCATCCTTGGTCTGTTTGGTTTCTACAAGAAATACGGCACGCTGAACAGAAGTTGTAATGTGCAGTTTCTTGGCGCGGTTAAAGGCATCTACATCAGAATAACTGCCAAGGAGAAGATTCTGCATAAAGGTATTCTTGTCACTTTTTTCTGCATAGGCAGCCAGGAGACTCTGTACCTGGCATACGGCCAGTTCTCCGATAGTGGCAGTACTTTCTGCTTTTCCCCATACGATCAGAATGTAGGAGACAGAATGATTCTCCATGATCTTATACAGGCAGAAGCTTGTATTGGAAACACACAGTGCACTGCTTTGGCGAAATTCTTCCAGTTTTGATTCTGCAGGAAGTTTTTTATCACAGGTAGAGAGAAAGATATGGTTATCAGAATCCAGCAGACAGAAATCAAGCTGGCTGATATTTTTCCAGTCTGTCAGGCATTTCTGTAAAATCTGTTGTATTTTCATTAGGTCAGTCCTTTCTTTTGGGGTATGAGTCAGCTTATAGCAATCCTCGTAAATTGTCTGATTGAGGTAATCAGGCAACCAATTCAATTCTATATTATAACATAAAAACCCGGGGAAAACTCCCCGGGTTTATTAAAAGATTCCTAAAATTAGTTGCAGATTGTAAGTTCTGTTTCTTTATCAAAGAAATGAGATTTTTCCATATCAAATGCGAATTTGATCGGATCACCGGTCTTAGCTGTTGTACGAGGATCAACTCGTGCTGTAACCTGACTTCCGTTTACATCGAAGTATAAGAATACTTCAGCTCCGAGAAGCTCGTAAACTTTAACTACGGATGTCATCGGTGCGCTTGGAGAAGCTTCGATGAACATCTGAGAATCATGGATATCTTCCGGACGGATACCGAGAACAACTGTTTTACCTACATAGCCGCCATCTTTAAGAGCTTTTGCTTTAGCAGCTGGGATAACCAGTTCATGCTCGCCAACTTTAGCGATAAGGTTGCCGCCTTTTTCGGAGATAACAGCGTCAAGGAAGTTCATCTGCGGAGATCCCATGAATCCTGCAACGAATAAGTTGCCTGGTTTCTGATACAGGTTCTGAGGTGTATCTACCTGCTGAACAATACCGTCTTTCATAACAACGATTCTGGTACCAAGAGTCATAGCCTCTGTCTGGTCATGTGTTACATAGATGATTGTAGCACCCAGTCTCTGGTGGATCTTGGAAATCTCGATACGCATCTGTACACGAAGTTTAGCATCCAAGTTGGAAAGAGGCTCATCCATAAGGAATACCTTAGGATTACGTACGATAGCACGTCCCATAGCAACACGCTGTCTCTGACCACCGGAAAGAGCCTTCGGTTTACGATCAAGAAGTTTCTCAAGGTCAAGGATTCTTGCAGCTTCACGAACTGCTTTGTCAATCTGGTCTTTCGGAACTTTACGAAGTTTAAGTCCGAATGCCATGTTATCATATACTGTCATATGAGGATACAGAGCGTAGTTCTGGAATACCATTGCGATATCACGGTCTTTAGGCTCTACATCGTTCATAACTTTGTCACCAATCTTTAATGTACCGCTGGAAATTTCTTCCAGACCGGCAACCATACGAAGTGTAGTAGATTTACCACATCCTGAAGGTCCTACGAAAATGATGAATTCTTTATCTTCGATCTCCAGATTGAAATCTTTAACTGCCTGGAAACCATTTGGGTAAGTTTTGTTAATGTGCTGTAATGATAAGCTTGCCATGATTATTATTCCTCCAAAATTATTTCATATTGTTTTTGCTGATTGATTACTCGTTTTTTCATCTGTAGACAGTATAGCGAAAAGGAGGGGGGATGGCTAGGGAAGAATCGTACAAAGATTTTTTTCGTTTCTTGTCATTCTGACGAAAAGCCGGAATGTGTATACGGGGATTCCGTCAAACTGTCAAAAGGCATGAGAAAAACGCAGGACAAAATGACGAAATTTTGTCTGCGTTTTTCAAAATTGAAACTATAGCAGTTCTGGTAAATATGGTCCTTTTTACTATCTGTTACTCAAAGTATATACAAGATTATGGTTTGACTGAATCAAGTCAAAAATCTCTGACAATATGAAGGAACGGATGAGAGGACACGAATATCGGGCTAAAATTACAGGGGAATCAGAAAAAGCAAATCATCAGGAAGCATTTTGCGCAAATTCTGTGTTGACCAGTTCTGCATATGGCGTACGTTCTTTCAGTTCACCTGCGCCTTCCAGGATATCCTGTAGCAGTTCAAAACCATCCTGCCCGAACACCAGATTTTCTTTCCAGGTGTCCTGATCATAATAGCGCTTTACAATGGCTGTGATGGTATCCAGATCTGTTTCAGGGAACTGTGGCTCGATTACTTCTGCAATCTCATCTGGAGTATGGCTCTGAACGTAGTCCATACCTTTCTGCAGAGCATTGGTGAATTTCTGCATGATATCAGGATTTTTTTCCATATAGCTGGTTTTGGCACTGTAGGAGGTATAAGGCACATAGCCGGAGTCAACACCAAGGGATGCCACGACATACCCAGCGCCCTGCTTTTCAAGAGCAGTAGCAGACGGCTCAAATTCTACAGTGAAATCTGCCGAATCATCTCCTGTAAAAGCAGCCGCAGTAGCGCCGAAGTCAATGCTCTGGTCAATAGACAGATCTTTCTGAGGGTCAAGGCCATTCTGCTTCAGAATATATTCAAATACCATTTCCGGCATGCCACCTTTGCGTCCGCCCAAAACTTTCCTGCCTTTCAGATCTTCCCATTTAAAATCCGGCATTTCTTCTCTTGCCACAAGGAAATTTCCGGCCCGTTGGGTAAGCTGTGCAAAGTTTACAACAGGATCAGTAGCTCCCTCCTGATAGGCATAGATAGATGCTTCTGCTCCCATAAATCCGATATCCGCCTCGCCGGATATGACTGCAGTCATAGTTTTATCTGCCCCAAATCCAGTTATAAGCGTCAGATCAAGCCCCTCATCTTTAAAATATCCTTTTTCAATTGCCACATACTGCGGAGCATAGAAAATAGAATGTGCTACTTCGTTCAAAGTGATTTTTGTAAGCATCTTATCGTCTGTGCTGTCTTTTTTCTTCGCAAATGCTGTTACCGGCACTGCAGTCACGGCAAGTATAACCGAAGCTGCCAGTGCAATCCATTTTTTATTTTTCATGCAGATACTCCTTTTGAAGACTTCTGCTGTTAGAATATGCAGAAAGTATGGGCAGCGTTCGTATTTATTATTGTATGATCAGAAAGAAAACGATATAGAGATTTGGCGTTTTTTAGTATAAAAAAGTATCGAATGTTGTTGACAAGCCTGAATACATTTGATAAGATTTGTCAAGTAACTTAATATTCCATGAGGGAGTAGTTAGCGCGAAAGTGTGATTTGTCAACATTCTGATTATATTAGAGAGTATAATCTGGCAAATCTTAAATAATGAGACTCATGTATATCGATTAACAGCTGGTGTATGATGCATTGGCTGGTAATTGATATACATGAGTCTTTTTTTATCTGCTGGGTATACTCGTAATAGCAGATATTTCGGTTGACAGTGCTGTTGTGGAGAATAAAAAGGAGGAAAAAATGGAAAAATTCATTAACAATGCCCCATTTGCTCTTGTGCTTGTATTTCTTGTAATAGGTTTTGTACTGCTTATTAAGGGCGCAGACTTTTTTGTAGAGGGAAGCTCAAGCGTGGCAAAGAGACTGCATGTTCCATCTATTATTATCGGACTTACCATCGTTGCAATGGGAACATCACTTCCGGAGACAGCGGTCAGTGTATCGGCTTCACTTACCGGCAATAATGAACTTGCAGTAAGTAATGTAGTCGGTTCCAATATATTCAACCTGATGGTTGTTATCGGCGTGTGTGCAATGATTGCTACAGTAGATGTTGCAAAAGAAACAATAAAGAGAGATATCCCGTTTTCCCTTATCTGTGCAGGTCTTTTATTACTTTTTGGAATTGCCGGATTTGGTGATAAAGCAGGTATGACACTTGGACATCTTGATGGTGTGATATTTCTTGGTGTGTTTGCAGGATATATTTTCTACATGATCAAGATTGCATTAAAGGCAAGTAAGGAAGGCAAGAAGGTTGAGATTGAAGGTGGTTCAGATGAAGATATCAAGCTGATTTCAGTGCCGCTCAGTATTTTATTCATTATTGGTGGTGCAATTGCGATTGCAATCGGTGGAGATGTGACTGTAGATGCTGCTTCAAGAATAGCAAGTGATCTTGGAATGAGTCAGACACTTATTGGACTTACAATTGTTTCAATAGGAACATCACTTCCGGAACTTGTGACTTCAATAGTTGCAGCCAGAAAGAACGAAGTCGATATGGCACTTGGCAATGCGATTGGTTCAAATGTATTTAACATACTTATGGTACTTGGTATTGCATCAGCGATCAGTCCGATCAGCATAATTACTGAGAATATCATTGATCTGTGTGTACTTATTGTATTTACAGTGTGTGTATGGATCTTTGCAGGAACCAAGAAGAAAATCGGAAAAATAGAGGGATTTGCTATGGTTGCGCTTTATGCGGCATATGCGGTTTACATTATAATAAGATAAAGGAGATATCAGACAAATGTTATTATTTTTAAAGATATTTTTTACTGAATTCATAGCAGAAATGGGAGACAAAACTCAGTTCATGCTTATCGCTCTTACTTCTAAGTACAAGTTAAAAGATATTATATTTGGAACTGCTGCAGCAATCCTTGTACTTAACGGACTGGCTGTTTTGGCAGGCGGATTTGTCAGCGAATTCATTCCTGACTGGCTCATTAAGACAGCAGCAGCACTGGCATTTCTTTACTTTGCTGCATCAACGATTGCCGGTGATGATGACGATGAAGCGGAAGAGGGCGGTAAATCAAAAATTAAATTCGCTCCACTCGCAGTTTTCTGTACATTTTTCCTGGCAGAACTTGGAGACAAGACGCAGCTTACTGCTATTACATTTGGCGCTAATGAAGGTATAGAGTCAGCACTTGTTGTGTGGATCGGATGTTCCCTGGGACTTTTTGCTGCGGATATCCTTGGAATGTTAGTCGGCTATCTTTTAAAGAGCAAGACTCCGGATGGACTGCTTAATACACTTGCATTTGTGATATTCTCTGTATTCGGTGTATACACATTCTATCAGGGACTTAAGCTTATCAGCGCAGGCGTCTGTCCAATCCAGGTATGGCCGATACTTATATCTGTAACTGTTGTTTTTTCTGTTTTATGTGTCTGCCTTTTTATAAGAAAAGAGAAGAAGAAAATTAAATAAATCGATGAGGAAAGCTATAGAAAGCAAGTCTGTTATGTTTCATCAGTATTATTGTACGAAGAAATATGAAACTTAAAATTCAGGAGGATAACTATATGAAAATTGTAATTATTAACGGGGATGAAAAAGTGATAGATGTGGCATGTGCAGCGGGTTTTACAAGCTTGTCTGCATTTAATCGCTTTTTTAAAAAACAGATGGGACAGACACCATCAGAATATAGAAAGAACCAGTCAAAGCCATCTATAAACTGAAAATAAGTAGAAATTCTCAGCAAGAAAGAATCCTGCAAAAAAGCTCAGCCGATCTGACAGAGCTTTTTATTTTCTAATGAATATTTTTCTGATCTTTCTTTGTACGGATTTTATCGTCATACATTTTCTGGTCTGCTTCATTCAGCAGATCTAAGAGGGTAAGTCCGGGATAATCTTCGGAGTATGCATATCCGCAGGCATAATTTATCTGGAATTCTCCACGCAGGCCATTGAATTTCAGGATCATTTCTTTAATCTTTCTCATATTCCCATCCTGCATAATAGGCAATCTGCTGGAGATATTCATAACCGTAGCCTGATTTTGGTTCATCGCCTTCGCCTTCCTGATAACCAGGATAATTCAGATATCCAACCCGGACTTTCTTTAATGTATGAGTTTCCTTCAGGGATTCTTTCTGTGTTTCTGGCGTTGCTTCGGCAGCTCTGGAAAGAACAGGGGGCGATGCAAAGATCAGGATTGCCATGATCAGTAAAATACTGACTTTTAATGTGTGTTGTAATTTATTTTTCATACGTTAGCCTGTGAATCTTACTCTGTTAATGTGTTTTTGGATGTGTGTATTTCTATATTTTATAGTGATAAAGTACTTGGCGTCAATATATTTGTATATATTGTTGAAAATGTAATAGTATTTTTATATTATAGTAAGAAATTCTGACAATTACATAAAGATGTGTGCTATAATAAAAAAGCAAAACTTAACCGAATCAAGTAAGTTCTCGGTTTCAATTGCGAAAAGTAATAAGCAATGGTATTTGGATTATGCACAGCAGGCAGTAATTTGCTTCGCCTGACATTAATACTGGAGGAAAATAAAATGGCCAAAAACGAAAGATTCAAAAAAGTTTATTCTCAGGGTGCAATGACAGGAACAGAAATCTGGGTTGACAGAGAAACAGGTGTGAATTATGTATTCCATTTCAGTGGATATGCAGGTGGACTGACACCATTACCGGATAAAGACGGAAAGCCTGTTGTTACTTTGGTTGAGGACTGATGTTACGGGAAATTCGAACAATTCTGGGTTTTGGAATTTCGACATATAAAAAGAGAAATATAAATAAAGAGAAAGATATTATCTGATTGGAGGATACAAATACAATGGATATGAAAGAACAAATTCATGGATTAACAGATGAAATGCTTACAAACCTTGGCAGACTGGTAGCTATTGACTCTCAGCTTGGCACCCCGGCAGAGGGAATGCCATTTGGCGAGGGACCTGCGAAAGCGCTTGAAGAGGGACTTAAAATTGCAGAAGAACTCGGTTTCAAGACAGTAAATCTGGACAACTACTGTGGTTATGCAGAGATGGGCGAGGGCGAAGAAATCGTAGGTATTGCCGGACATCTCGACATTGTACCGGTAGGAGGAGACTGGACCTATGATCCATTTAAGCTGACACGAGAGGGTGACTATGTTTATGGCCGTGGAACAACCGATGACAAAGGCCCTGTTCTGGAGGCACTTTATGCTATGAAACTTCTCCGCGATTTTGGGGTGAAATTGAACAAAAGAGTCCGTCTCATCATGGGATGTAACGAGGAAACAGGCTCCAAATGTATGGAACATTATAATGAGGTAGCAGAAGAATTATCCTGCGGTTTCACACCAGATGCCAACTTCCCGTGTATCCATGGCGAAAAGGGGCTTTTGCAGATGATGGCCTATTCCAAGAACACGAAAATCATCTCTGCAGATGGAGGTTTTGTCTTTAACGCAGTATGTGATTCCTCCACAATAGTTGTTCCTGCCGAAGAAGGACTGAAGGAGAGACTGGAAGCTGTACTTGCAGAGACAAAGCTTCAGGAATATAAGGTAACAGAGGAAAAGGGACAGATCAGTATCTATGCAAAGGGAGTTCCGGCACATGCCAGCACTCCGACTCTTGGTGTCAATGCAATAGGTGCTACTTTTGAATGTCTCGCGAAAGCAGGATTTAAGGACGATTTTGTGGAATTCTATAATACACATATCGGTACATCCTGCGATGGTGAAGGCATTGGACTGAAATTTGCAGATGAGTATGGTGAACTTACTCTTTGCAATGGTATGATCAAAACAGAGAATGATGTGATCTCCTGTACAATTGATATCAGAGTACCTGTAACACTGAAATCAGATGAAGTCCGCAGGATGTGTGAGGGCAGACTTGAGGATGAGAATGGACGTATAGAGATTCTGGGAATTGGTGATGCCTTATTTTTCCCAAGAGAATCACCACTGGTAAATGCTTTATACAAAGCTTACACAGATGTAACAGGCGATACAGAGAACAAGCCGATGGTGATCGGCGGCGGCACTTATGCAAAGTCTCTTAAGAATATCATTGCATTTGGACCTGAGAAGCCGGGAATCGATTATCGTATCCACAGTGCAGATGAATTTATCCTCGTATCCGGCATGGAAGAGGCAGTTCTGGTCTATATGGAAGCAATTAAGAATCTTCTGGCAATCTAATATATAAAAATAAGTACAATAATTTTAGAGGAGCTGGAGTAATCCGGCTTCTCTTTTGAAACATAAAAGATATTTTTCTAAAATTCTTTACAAAGTATTTTATTTAAAGTAAAATTAATAAAGTCTGGTATATGAGCGATGCTTTGATTTCATAACTCCTTTATTTGTTTTTGTGTATGATATAGAAAACTATACTCTTAAACAGAATAGTATTAAGAACAGGGTAATCTATAAAAATTTTATCAGTATAATGGAGATGATTTTATGAATAGAAAGCGTGATTTAAAACTCAGTCTTAAAATTTCTCTGACATTAGGCAGTATTATTTTTCTCAGCATATTTATATATCTGATCATTTATATTCATAATTCTCAGAAATATGAAAACGAAGTTATGGGCAAGGAAAATATTGCCATGTTGCATTCGATTGATTCTTCATTGACAACAGTTTTTGAAAATGCAAATAATTATTCTAAATTAATTCTGGCTGACCGTGTTGTACAGGAGCAAATGAAGACGGGAAATATAGTGTCTGATTTTGAAAGACAACAGCTTTTGATTAGTCAGATTTATTCTATTACTCAATTTTCAGAGAGCATAGATATGGTCTGGCTGACTGACCAGAATGAACAGCAGTTGACCGTGGGAAAAAGTGCAGATTTTTCCATTGAAAAAAATTCTACAGAATATGATTGGATAAAAAAACTAAATGGAAAAGCAAAACTGTTGACAAAAGAACAAAATGGACAGAACTATTCTGTGCTGGTGAGAGCTTTTAAGGATTTGAATAAATTCCGTATACTTGGTATTATTGGTGTTCGGATTGATAATAAAAAGCTAAGATCTTTAATTTCCAAAAGTAGTACTTCTGATGATGAAAAGATCATTATTTTAAATGAAGATAACGAAATAATCTGTTCAGTGGGTAACTTTCATGAATTCATGCAAAACTCAGAAATAGTCCGGGAATTGGAAAAATCGGAAAGTGAAGTTATTCATCGGCAAAGAATTAATGGAAAAAATTATTATACTGCTGGAATTGTCAATAAAGAAAAAGGATGGAAGATCATTCGTTATTCCCCGATGATAAAAACCGATGGATTCAGCAGTGTTTTTCGGTTTAATATTATTCTTATTATGGGACTGGGATTCTTTATTATCTGTATCTCTTTGACATTAGCTCGTTTTTTAACAGTACCTGTACAGGCATTACTGGAAAAAATGAAAAGCATTGAACAGGGCGAACTTGAAAAAATAGAGGAAAAGGCATACTTAGCTGAATTCAGACAATTGTTCCATGGTTATAACAAAATGACAGATGAGATAAAACGACTGTTTCAGGATACAATTGAAAAACAAAAAAGAATCCGTATTGTGGAAATGAATGAAATGCAGGAACTTATGAAGCCGCATTTTTTATACAATACATTGGAAGCTCTGGAAGCATTAATTTTGATGGATGAAAAGGAAAAAAGTGCAAAACTGATAAGATGCCTGGGACAGTTTTACAGGAAATCTGTCAGTGGCGGAAGAGAATTTCTCACTGTAAATGAGGAAATTCAAATTGTAAAAGACTATGCAGATATATTAAAAATTCGATTTGGAGACAGCTTTAAGTTTGATGTAAGATTAGATGAAACTTGCAGAAATTTTAAAATTCCTAAATTAACAATTCAACCTTTGGTTGAAAATTCATTTCAGCATGGAATACGAATACAGGAAAAATATGGATATATCCAGGTAAATGTCCAAAGAGAGAATGATAAGATACATATTTCTGTTATAGACAATGGACAGGGAATACCGGATAATATTATCAAGGAGATGGAAGAGGGAAAAGTCCCGGATGAAAAGCGCAGTCTGGGTTTGAGAGGAACTGTTCAGAGGCTGAAGGTAATATATGAAGATGCATTTTCATATGAAATTCATAATGAAGCGATGTCAGAAATTCATATTTATATAAACTGTAATGTGTTGGGAGAAAAGTGAAATGAAAAAGTTGAAGGTAATTGTTATTGATGACGAAATGCTGATAAGAAAATTGATTCGTATGAAAATGGATACAAAAAGGCTGAATCTTGAAGTGGCAGGGGAATATGCCAATGGTGCGGCTGCATTGCAGGAACTGAGGGAAATACGTCCGGATATTGTAATCAGTGATATTTGTATGCCGGAAGCGGATGGACTGTTATTCAGTGAGGAATGTGTAAAACTTTTTCCTGAGATAAAAATAATACTGGTTACGGGATATGATGATTTTGAATATGCCAGAAGAGGTATTAAAGCGGGTGTATTTGATTATCTGCTGAAACCGATTCAGGAAGAGGAATTAAATAATGCTCTGGAGCGTGCGACTGAGCAGATTCTTAAAGCTCGTGGACAAAAAGAAAAACAAAGCCGGTTTCTGTATGAGATACAAAAAAACAAAGTGGCTTTAAGAGATATTTACCTGAATCATATTCTGAGTCAGAACCAGAATATAGAAGAGATGAAAGAAAGACTTCTGGAGTATGGCATAAATATAGAAGAAAAACCTTCCAGAGAGATACAACTGGGACTGATTGTGGTAGAAGAAGGATTTTATGAGCCGGAAGTGATCATGCAGATTATGGAAGAAGCAAAAACTTTTTTCCAGAGTGATGAAGGAATTATTGTATTAAAGGATTTATGGAATCGGATTGTGATCATTTCTGAATGTGAAGGAATTCCCTTTGCAGAATGTCTGGATATTCTGAATTCTCTTATAAAAACGAAATATAAATGCCGCCTGTTTGTGGGAATTTCCGGAAAGTTTTCAGGGTGGAGAGAAATACATATGGCATATCTGGATGCGCTGAAGTTTATACAGGATAAACGCATGGGGGAAAACAAAAAAAATACAGAAGATTTAAGAGCGTGGAAACAGATAGAAAATGCTGTTCGGAGGGGGAATATCGAAGAAGCTCAAAGGTTGGGGCAAATGATTCTGGATAATGAGGAAACTGACTTAGTGGAAGTGAACTTAAGACTTCAGACAAGATTTCAAAAACTCTGTATTGATCTGGAATTTAGTCAGAATAATCTTATGTTTTTGAAGGAGATTGCATGGGTTTATACAAAAGAACAGATAAAATATTGCGTTGGAAATATTATAACTGAATTGGTAATCAGAAGGAAAATTAACTCTGGAGACAATAACAGTGAAGTGATTGAAGAAATACTAAAATATATGATTCATCATATGGGGAAAGAAGCAAGCCTGAATTTTCTAGCTGAGAAATTTTCTCTGAGCAGCTGTTATTTAAGCAAACTGATTAGAAACTTTACCGGAAAAAAATATGTGGAACTTTTATCAGATATCAGGCTTTTGAAACTGTTGGAAATGATTCATACCACAAATATGAAAGATTATGATATTGGAACCATGATCGGAATCCAGGATCCTCATTATCTGAGCATCTGGTTTAAAAAAATGATGGGACTTTCTGTTACGGAATATCGAAAGTGTATCAGTGAAAAAACAAAATAATGAAATTCAATCAGTAAAAAGGACAAGAAAATGAAACATTTATAAAGGTTTTATGAATGTATTTTCCTGTCTTTTTTCTTTATACTTACAGTATCACAAAAACAAATCAAAAGGAGATCGGAAAATGAAAAGGACATTGAAAATGAAAAGGACATTGAAAAAAACAGGAGCTCTTTTACTTGCTGCCGGTTTAGCTGTTTCGTCAACAGCACCTGCAATGGCAAAGGATAAAGAAGAGCAGATCACACTTACAATCTGGCATCAGTCAGTAGCAGACACTGACCCGGTTAAAAAAATTATTGAGGATTCTGTGGAAGAATACCATGAATTACATCCCAATGTTACGATCGAGCAGGATGGAGTTACCGGTGAACAGTACAAAACAAAAATCAAGACAGCATTTGCAGCAGGAGAAGCACCGGATATTTCCTATATGTTCAGCGGCGGAAGTTTTGTAAAACCTTATATTGATGCGGGATATCTGATGCCAATTGATGATTATGTAAGTGAAGATACTTTAAACAGTGTACTTCCGGGAATGTTGGATGGATGCACTTTTGATGGAAAACTCTATACACTGCCGACTGTAACATTCCTTGCAAATTTATACTGTAATACAGAAATGTTTGAAAAAGCAGGAGCAGAGATTCCGACAAACTGGGATGAATTGTTGGATGCAGTTGCAAAATTAAAAGATGCAGGTTATACACCGATTATTCTGGGTGAAAAAGACAGATGGCCAGGTATGTATCTGTACGATATCATTTCTGCAAGAACAGCTGGGAATGCAGGTCTGGAAGAAGCTTTTGCTGATCCGTCTAAGTTTAATACAAAGCCATTTGTCGAAGCTGCAGAAAAACTTCAGGAACTGGTAGAAGCAGGAGCTTTCAATGACAGTATGATGAGCATGAGTTATGATGAGATGGTAGAGGGATTTGCAGCAGGACAGGGAGCAATGCTTTATCAGGCAAACTGGACACATCCGTCTATTCAGGCCGACACAGCTGCAACCAACGGTAAAGTAAAATGTGTGGCATTTCCTGTAATTGAAGGTGGTGCGGGAAGCATTACAGAATTTTCAGGTGGAAGTTCTGATGGATATTATATCAATTCAGACTGTGAGCATCCAAAGGAAGCTGTGGAATACCTGGAATACCTGAGCCATAAAATCGGTCAGGTAGGATATGAACAGGGAGCAGGTCTTCCATGTTGGGATACTTCTGATGTTGATACTTCAGAATTAACTCCACTGGATACAGAATCAGCAGCTCTGATGGAAACAGGAACTTCTTACATTTCATGGTGGGATAATATTCTTTCAGCAGAAGATTCCGAAACCTATAAAGATTTGCTTGCTCAGTTAATGGCAATGAAAATTACACCGGAAGAATTCTGTGAGAGTATGTCAAAACTCAGCCCGTCAGAATTTTATTCCAAATAAATGTTTATAAAAGGACTATATTTATTTGTAGTCCTTTTTCTTTAAGACTTGATATGTTAAGGAGCGGAAAATGCAGAAAATATTATCAAATAAAAAAGCTATTGCGTTATTTATGCTTCCTACAATGCTTTTGATTGGTGTTTTGGTTATTGTTCCAATCGGAATGTCTGTATATTACAGCTTACTGAATTGGGATGGTATCGGAAAAAGTATTTTTGTAGGACTGAGAAACTATAAAGACCTGATTTCTGATGAGCGATTTTTAAATTCTGTAAAAAATTCATTGTTATATGCCTGTTGCTCTCTGTGTATACAGCTTCCATTTTCTTTACTGCTTGCCATTGTTGTTGCAAATGTAAAAAAAGGTGAAAAATTTTACCGTACAACATTTTTTATTCCGGTTATTATTTCAAGTGTGGTAATTGGACAGTTATGGCAGAAAATTTACAATGGTGATTATGGTCTCTTAAATTCTCTTCTTTCTATGATCGGAATACAGGGACAGGACTGGATCGGTCAGGAAAGTACTGCATTGGTTTCCGCATTTATTCCAAACTTATGGCAGTACATAGGATATCATATGCTGATTATGTATGCCGGAATTAAATCAATATCTCCGGATATCAATGAGGCTGCAAGAATTGATGGTGCAAGCAAGACTCAGATTGCATTTAAGATTACCATTCCATTATTGAAACCGGTATTACAGGTATGTGCTACTTTTTCTCTGATCGGGGCACTTAAGATTTTTGATCTGATCTATGTTCTTACAGGCGGTGGTCCATTCTTCTCTACAGAGGTGCCGACAATTTATATGTATAAAACAATATTTGACTCCTTTAAATATGGATACGGAAGTGCCATTGCGATATTTGTAATTATAGAGTGTCTGATTTTAACAGGTGTACTTCGGTTATTGTTCAGAGATAAGGAGAAGGCGTAATTATGACTAAAAAAAAGATAAAAAACGGAAAAACTATAATCACACATATACTGTTAATGATTTTTGCGCTTATTCAGATTTATCCGTTATTCTGGCTGTTTGAATTTTCGCTGAAAGATAACAGTGAGATTTTTGGTGGAAATATTGCAGGTCTTCCGCAGCACTGGAGATTTGGGAATTATGTAACTGCTTTCTTTCAGGCCAACATTATGCAGTATTTCTTCAACAGTGTTCTGGTCACAGTTGTTACAATTATACTGACAGTTATCATAGCAGCAATGTCATCTTATGCAATTTCAAGAATGATCTGGAAAGGCCGTGAACTGACATTAAAGCTTGTTCTTATGGGAATGATGGTGCCGATTCATGCGGCAATGCTTCCTCTGTTTATTATTTTAAGTAAGGCACATATGCTGAATTCATATGTATCATTGATTATTCCGTATATTGCATTTGGACTTCCGATGGCAATTTATCTGTTTATAAGTTTTATGGAATCTTTACCAAGAGAAATGGAGGAAGCGGCTGCGATTGATGGATGTGGAATTTATCAGATGTTTTTTAAAATTATTTTTCCACTGATTCGTCCGGCAATCGCGACAGTAAGCATCTTTACTTTTATTTCTTCATGGAATGAGTTGATGTTTGCAGTTACATTTATTAATAAATCTCAATATAAAACACTGACTGTTGGAATTATGTCCATGGTAGGAGCTTATACAACTAAGTGGGGGGAAATTGGCGCTGGTCTTATGATAGCTACGATTCCTACGGTTATTATGTATTTGCTGTTAAGCGAGCAGGTACAGCAGAGTCTTGTTGCCGGTGCCGTGAAAGGATGATAAAGAGATGAGTAAGAATGTAAAATTGACAGTATATGCAGATCATACCAGAAATAAGATCAGCAAAAATATTTTTGGACATTTTATGGAACATTCTGCAGATGTGATTTATGGAAGCGTATATGATCCGGAAAGCAGATTTGCAGATGCAGATGGATTTCGAAAAGATGTGCTGGAAGTATTAAAAGAAGTTCAGGTTCCGATGCTAAGATATCCTGGAGGAAATTTTGTTTCTAATTATCATTGGGAAGATGGAATCGGACCAAAGGAAAAAAGACCAAAAGTATTTGACTATGCATGGCTGGCGGAAGATGACAATCGCATGGGTACTGTAGAATTTATAAAACTGTGTGAGAAGACAGGCGCAGAACCTTACCTTTGTGTGAACATGGGAAGTGGAACGGCTGAAGAAGCTATGCATTGGGTGGAATTTTGTAACGGAACAGGCGATACAAAGTATGCGAACATGAGAAGAGAATTGGGATATGAGGAACCTTTCCATGTAAAATACTGGGGACTTGGAAATGAGATGTATGGTGACTGGCAGTTTGGAGCGTGCAGTGCAGAAGAATATGCAAAAAAAGCTCTGGATTTTGCGAAAGCGATGAAATGGATGGATCCATCTATTGAACTGGTCGCATGCGGATATGATCTGGGAAGCGACTGGAATTATGAGGTTGCCAGAGTGCTGAAACCATTGATCAGTCATATCGCAATTCATCATTATTCCATTGGATATGATATTTTCAAAGAAGAAGATTATAACCAGTGCATGTATATTCCTGATTACCTGACAAAATTGACGAATGTGGCAAAGGCTTCTATTGTTGCAGGAACGAATGATGCGCTTACAGATATTAAGGTTGCCTGGGATGAATGGAATACACACGCATGGAACTTTGAAAAAGATAAGAATGACTGTAACTACACATTGAAAAACACTATTTTGACAGCAGGTATTTTACACTCATTTATTCGAAGTAGTGATGTTGTAGAAATTGCAAGCTATTCTCCATTTGTCAATGTATGTGGAGCCATTGCGACAGATGCAGAGGGAGTTCTTAAAAGAGCCCAGTACTATGTGTTTGAATTATTTTCCAAAGTATTCAGACAGTGTGATGGGTATGTCGAGACACATATGGAGGGAGAAACATACAGCCTTCCGGAAGTCATTGATTATTCAAACAGAAAAGCAGAAGCTAAATTTGCACTGGATGCGAAGAGTGCACAGAGAATTGTAAAAACCAATTATATTGACTGTGTTGCTGCGATAAATGATAATCATTCCAGAATGAGTATTTCTCTTATTAATAAAAACAGTGAAGATGGTTATGAGGTAGAACTGTCAGTATTGGGTAGCAAAGTGCAGTGGAATACAGGAAAATGCTATCAGATTTATCATGATGATTTTGAGGCTTACAACACCAGAGAGAATCCGGAAAATGTATCCGTAAAAGAGGCAGAAGGAATATTGAATGGTCAGAATATTCATCTGAATCCACATTCCATAACAGTAATTGTAGTTGAATTGGAGAAATAAATTAATGATAAAAACAGCTAAAATAGGGAATGGTTATGTGAGGGGATCTGCAGCAGCAGATCCCAGAATTATATCCTTTAAAGGAATTCCTTATGCACAGTCACCAACAGGGGAAAATCGCTGGCGTGCTCCCAGACCGTGTGAAGACTGGAATGGAGTCAGAGAGTGTATTGAATTTTCACCAATCTGTATGCAGAGCATTCCAGGATTGGATAAGGAAAACATTTATACAAAAGAGTGGAATGTAGACAGCGAGATTCCGATGAGTGAGGATTCTCTTTACTTAAACGTCTGGACTCCTGCGCGTACACCAGATGACAGACTGCCGGTATTTATCTGGATACATGGAGGAGCACTTCAGTGGGGAAATACGGCAGAAATGGAATTTGATGGAGAACGTCTGGCACGAAGAGGGATTGTAGTCGTTACTATAAATTACAGGTTGAATGTATTTGGCTTTCTGACACATCCGGATATGTTGGATGGAAAAGGAGATATGAATGTTGGAAATCTGGACCAACAACTTGCAATCAAATGGACAAAAGAAAACATCCAGGCTTTTGGAGGTAATCCCGAACGTATTACGATTGGTGGACAGTCGGCTGGAGGTGGAAGTGTTCTTACACAGATGAACTGTATGGAAAATAAAGGGTATATACAGGGTGCAATTATAGAAAGCGGTATGTTTGGGCTGCCATTTAAGATGGGATTTCCGGTTTCTCAGGAAGAAGCCATGGAATGGGGAAAACAGTTCCTGAATCTTTTGGGAGTGTCTACGCTTGAAGAAGCGAGGAAACTTCCGGCTTCTTATATCAGAGACAAAAATGATGAGTTTGGAAAATTATGGGGAACGGTAAATGATGGTATTTTTCAAAAGAATCATTACTTCCGGAATATAACATCAGGAAAATTCCCTGACATCCCGATTATGACCGGATGGACGGAAAATGAGTTTATTGTGGATGGAATCAATGCAGTGGAAGTTGGAACAAGAGCTTTCTGTGAATTACTGGAAGAGAATCAGTATCAGAGTCCGCATTATGTCTATAAATTTGGCGGTGATATTCCGGGAGAAGATCATCCGGGAGCCTTTCACTCCTCTGATTTGTGGTTCTTTTTCGAGACTCTTGCAAAATGTTGGAGACCGTTTACAGGAAAACATTATGATCTTTCCAGACAGATGTGTAATTATTGGTCTAATTTTATAAAGTGCGGAAATCCAAACGGAACGGACTGTACAGGAATTCCAATGGAAGACTGGATACCTTTTGATATACAGGATTCGAACCTGATGTCTTTTTACGAAAAAACGAAAGCGCAGAAAAAATCAGCAGATCAGCAGGTGCGTTTCTATATAGAAAAAGAGAAAAAGGCACATGAATAGAAATGGAAAGCAAAAAAGAAAATATATATGAATTTCTCTGCCAGATACCAAGAGTAGATTTTTATCAGAAAAATCTGCATTATCTTCCGGCAGTTTATTATGGACAGGAACATCCGAGACAGTATATGGAATGTTTTTATAAAGACGGATGTGAAAACATGCCGGTTATTATATGGATTCACGGAGGTGCGTGGGATGATGAATTTCTTACTGCATCTTATCGACCGGAAATAACACTGGCAGAACTTGCAGAAAAGGGATATTTTATTGCATGTCTGGAATATCGTCTGGCCAGGTATGCAGCTTTACCGGCATGTCTGGAAGACTGCCAGATGGCAATTGAGTATCTGCGAAAAACTGCCGACATTTATCATATTGACCCACAAAAGATAGGTCTTTGGGGAGAATCAGCAGGTGCTCATATTGCGTGTATGGTTGGAAGCAACTATAATAATAAAAAAATGATGCCTGTGCAGGGAATTGTATCATTTTATTGTCCATCTGATCTGACAGAAATGCTGAAAGAACAAAATAACATTCCTGGCTTTCTTGTAAATATACTGCCGGATTTTTCATCTTTGGAAAAACCAGAACTAATTTTACGAAGAGAAACAGCTGGTTCACTGACAGAAAAACAAAGACAGAGTTTAAAAGTAATGAGTCCTGTTTCCTATGCAGACAAAAAAATGCTTCCACCGCTTCTGTTATTTCATGGAGATCAGGATAAAGTGGTATCCTATAGGCAGTCTTTTGAATACAAGAGAAGGCTGGAGGAGGCAGGCAATAAGGCTGAATTTGTTATGGTGCCAGGGCAGGGACATGGATTTTTTCAGGGGCAGATATACTATGACAAAGTAATAGAATTTTTTGAGAAAAATATAGCGGGCAGATAAACATGATAAGGAATAAGCAGATATAGGAGACTTAAATATGAACAGAGAAGAAGCACAGCAGAGAGCGCGTGCACTGGTAGCGAAGATGACTGTGGAAGAAAAGGCTTCACAGTTAAAATTTGATGCAGAAGCAATACCAAGACTTGGAATACCGGCATATAACTGGTGGAATGAAGCATTGCACGGTGTGGCGAGAGCCGGTACAGCAACGGTTTTTCCACAGGCAATTGGTTTAGCTGCAGCCTTTGATACAGAAATGATGAAAGAAATTGGTTCTGTGATTGCAACAGAGGGACGTGCAAAATATAATGAAAACCAGAAATATGGAGACAGGGATATTTATAAAGGACTTACTTTCTGGGCACCGAATGTAAATATTTTCCGTGATCCAAGATGGGGAAGAGGTCATGAAACTTATGGAGAAGATCCATATCTTACATCACGTCTGGCGGTACCTTTTATTCAGGGACTCCAGAGTGATGGAGAATATATGAAAACAGCAGCCTGTGCAAAACATTTTGCTGTTCATTCCGGACCGGAGGCAAAGAGACATTTCTTTAATGCAGAGGCATCAAAAAAGGATATGGAAGAAACATATCTTCCTGCTTTTGAAGCCTGTGTAAAAGAGGGAAAAGTGGAAGCGGTTATGGGAGCCTATAATCGTACCAATGGGGAACCATGTTGTGCCAGCGAGGAATTGATGAATCATTATCTGCGTGGAAAATGGAAATTTCAGGGACATTATGTATCAGATTGCTGGGCAATCCGTGATTTCCACGAAAATCATAAGGTGACAGACAGACCGGAAGAATCCGTGAAAAAAGCTCTTGAAGCAGGATGCGACCTGAACTGTGGATGTACATATGAAAAGATTCTGAATGCTTACAGAGAAGGAATTATTGACGAAAAATATATCACAGAATCCTGTGTTCGTCTGTTTACTACAAGATTTTTACTTGGAATGTTTAATGAAACAGAATATGATAAAATCTCTTATCTGGAAGTGGAAAGCAAAGAACATCTGGAACTTGCAGAACAGGCGGCTACTGAGAGTATGGTATTGCTGAAAAATGATGGAATCCTTCCTCTGAAAAAAGAAGAAATCCATACGATCGGTATCATAGGACCGAATGCAAACAGCAGAAATTCTCTTATTGGAAATTATCATGGAACATCTTCAGAATATGTAACTGTACTGGAAGGTATGAAGCAGGCAGCCGGAGATCAGATCAGAGTGCTGTATTCAGAAGGTTGCCATTTGTGGAAGGATACGATTGAACATCTCGCTGCACCGGGACAGCCAGACCGGCTGGCAGAGGCACAGGCTGTTGCAGAATATTCAGATGTGGTGCTCCTGGTTGTGGGACTGGATGAAACTCTGGAAGGAGAAGAAGGAGATACCGGAAATTCAGATGCTTCCGGCGATAAAAAAGATCTGGAATTTCCTGAACCGCAGAAAAAATTAATGGATCAAATACTGGAATGCAAAAAGCCGGTGATTCTGGTCAATATGACGGGAAGTGCTATGAATTTAAGCGTTGCAGAAGAAAAAGCAGCAGCAATTATTCAGGCATGGTATCCGGGTGCCAGAGGTGGAAAAGCTGTTTCCGATGTTATTTTTGGAGAGAAATCACCTTCTGGAAAACTGCCTGTAACATTTTATAAAGATACCTCAGATATTCCGGATTTTGAAGATTATTCAATGAAAAACAGAACTTACCGTTATTATACCGGAGAGCCGCTTTATCCATTTGGATACGGCCTTACCTATGGAAAATGCGTGGTAAATTCTGTGACAGCAGAAAAAGTATACGGTCAGGAAAAAGAGTTTAAAGGGGTAAAACTTTTTATAGAGACTGAAAATCAGAAAAATACAGAAACTGATGACGTATTACAGGTATATATTAAAGACCTGGACACAGAATACGCGGTATTGAATCCGACATTGGCAGCATTTAAAAGAATTCATTTGAATGGTAATGTCAGTGGAAAAACTGAGATTTTTGTTGATAAAAGGGCATTTACCAGTGTTGATGAAAACGGAAATCGAAAAATTACCGGGAAAAACTTTAAATTGTATGCAGGATTTTCACAGCCGGATGCTCGTAGTGAAGTACTTACAGGAATAAAATGTAAAGAAATTCTTTGCCAGATATAAAATTCTTTATCTATAAAGTGAAAAGCTGCATTATAATAATGAAAAAGTACTGGGTTGGCAAAATGACAAAGGAGAGCAAAATGAAACTGGCAGTATTTTTCCCGGGTATCGGGTATCATTGTGACAAGCCGCTTTTATATTATTCACGAAAGATGGTGCAGGAATGTGGCTATGAAGAAACAATTGCATTAAGCTATACTTATGATGGCGGAAACATCCGGGGAAATGAAGAAAAAATGCAGCAGGCATTCGAAAGCCTTTATGAACAGGCAGAGAAAAGTCTTTCTGCCATTGACTTTGACAAATATGATGAAATATTATTTGTCGCAAAAAGCGTAGGCACGATCATAGCATCCGCATATGCAGAGAAACACAGCATCAGATGCCGGCAGATACTATACACACCATTGAAATACACCTACAATTTTGCTCACAGAGAAGCCATTGCCTTTATCGGAACTTCAGATCCATGGAGTATTGTTTCTGAAGTACAGGCTTTTTCTCAAAAACAGCAGGTGCCAATGTATACTTATGAAAATGCAAACCATTCACTGGAAACAACAGATACACTGGAAAACCTGAAAATTCTCCAGGATGTTATGGGGAAAACCAAGGGATTTTTGGAGCGGAAATAAGAAAAAGCATATAATCATATTGAGTAGATATGGGTGAAGAAGTGTCAAGAAACTATTTCTTGACACTTCTTTTTGCTTCATGTGATAATCAATGATGCAAATTATTTTGCTGTGAGTCGGAGACTGCCCAATCAGTCAATGATACTATACTGCATCATTTCATAATGTAATCTGCATCCTTCTGTAATGTCAAAGGGCAGAAGCGCCCGTGCTACGAGCTTCAGTTCTTCTTCAGGCAGATCCGTTCTGCGAAGATGTGCATAGTCACCGTCAATAGATTCTACAATATAATCACAAATTAACATAAAAATCCTCCATTTTACATTTTGCGTAACGCAATAATCATGCCTATAGAATACCACAGAGAAAACAAGTATCACAAGTCTCTTAGAGCATTTTTCAAACACACTCCAGGATCATATGGACATAAAAAGAGGGCAGTGTTATAATTTTTCCTAAAGAAAATGCATATGGGAGGTTATTAGCAATGTCTAAAGTCTAAAGCTTTCATCCGTAATGGAAAAGGAAGAAAAATTAAAGGAAATCTATGAAGGTCTGGAAGAAATAAAAGATCAGCTGACAGCACTGATCGATGAGTATGAAGAAGAGGAGACACACACAGGAAAAGCAGATGAACTGATCGAAGCCCTGGATGCCCTTGAAGATGCTTCGGAAACTATAGAGGATGTGCTGGAAAATTAATGAGGGAGAAGGCATATTTTCACCTGCCCGGGCTGTTTGAGTTTTATGAGCTGTACCGGATGTTCCTGCCTTTATTCCGGGAACACAGGGAATATTTTTACGACTGGTGTGAAATAGGCTCCATATATGGTGCTCCGGCAGACTGTATCTGGGGTGGAGGCAGGGCTGGTTTCGGAGAGAATAATCCGGAGGAGGTTCTTGAACTGATGCGGGAATATGGGATTTCTGCCCGACTGACTTTCAGCAATTCCCTGCTTCGCCAGGAGCACCTTTCAGACAGAAAATGCAATGCACTGTGCCGGTTGTTTGAGAGAAACAGAGAACCGCGAAACGGCGTGATCATTTATTCAGAGCTGCTTTTGAAATATCTTAAGGAGCAGTATCCGGGACTCTATTTTGTTTCCTCCACTACCAAGGTTCTGACGGATTTTACACAGTTTGAAGAAGAAATCCGGAGAAAAGACTTCCGTTATGTTGTGCCGGATTTCCGGCTAAATAAGGCTTTTGATAAGTTGAATACATTGTCTCAGGCTGAGAAGGACAAGGTAGAATTTCTCTGCAATGAATGCTGCTGGTTCGGCTGCAGGGACAGAAAAGTCTGCTATGAAACGGTCAGCCGCAAGAATCTGGGTGAAAACTGCCCGGAGCATTATTGCAAGGCACCAGAAGGAGAGAGGGGCTATCTTTTTTCAAAAGCTATGGAGAATCCGGGATTTATTGGAATCAATGATATCCGGGATATCTATCTGCCAACGAGATTTTCAAATTTTAAAATAGAAGGAAGAGGACTCGGAAGTGCTCTGATACTGGAATTTTTGCTCTATTACATGACCAGACCGGAATACCAGATACATGTCAGAGAAAAAATCTATCTGGACAGTATGCTGGATCTGTTTTGAGAGAATTTGAAAATGATTTTTCTTAGCAGTTAAAAAATATGAAAAATATTTAACAACAATTCAATTGTACTTTGCTGCCAATCCTGATACGATTTAATTACAAAAGCTTTTGGAATTTCAATCAGGAGAGAATTAGGATGAATATTGGAAGTGTGATAAAAAAATATAGAAAAGAATTAGGTTACACTCAGGAAGAAATAGCAAACAGGCTGGGAGTAACTACTCCGGCAGTGAATAAATGGGAAAATGGGAACTCTAATCCTGACATTGAATTACTGGCTCCTATTGCGAGATTATTGAATATTTCCCTTGATACTCTGTTGTCTTTTCACCAGAATCTGACAGACATTGAAATTACAAAACTTATTCAGAAAATGGAGAAAATGTTTTCCGAAGAAGGTTATGAAAAAACCTATCAATGGGCAGTAAATATCATAAACAAATATCCAAACTGTAATATGCTAATCTGGCAGATGGCGGTGATGCTGGATTCACGAAGGATTATTGGGGTGTGTGAAAATCCCGATAAGTATGATAAGCAAATTAATTCCTGGTACGAAATGGCACTGAATGACGAAGATGAAAAAATCCAGCACCATGCTGCCGATTCTTTGTTTGGTTTTTATTTAAGAAAAAAAGATTATGCAATAGCTGAGAAATATCTGAACTATTTTTCTGACTATGATCCTGCAAAAAGACTATACTTGGGACGATTATATATGAAACAAGGAAATACCGAAGAGGCATATGAAAAGTTGGAAAATGTAATTTTTTCAGAGTATACCACCTTAAATCTGGCTTTTGGAATAATGATAACAGAAGCTCTTGAAGAAAATGACCTTGAATATGCAAGATTTCTGGCAGAAAAAGTGTGTACATTAGCCAATATTTTTGAAATGGGAAGTTATAATGAATGTGCAGCAATGCTGAATATTGTAACTGCCGAGAAAAATGTGAAAGGCACTTTTCAGCTGGCAAAACAATTGCTGGAAAACATGGATACCATATGTGATTTTCAAAAATCCAGATTATACAAACACATGAAATTCAGGGAAGTCAAAAATCCATATACTGAAGAAATGAAAAAAGAATTGCTGGAAGGTTTCAGAAACGAGGAAGACTTTGATTATATGAGAGAGTATGAACCCTGGAAAAAATTATTAGCAGAGAAGGATAGTAACTTTGGAGTGTCTTAAATTACGATACCATTATATATCCTTGCGGATCATTTTTCCGGACATCAATGGTGTCAGGGAAGGAGCTGCGTAATCATCTTCCGTAAAAGCTTCACCGTTATTCTGCTTCTGCTTTAATTTCCGGAATACTTTATCTGCATTCTTGTCTTTCAGATAAATCGGTTAGGTACTCCCGTATTCGTTAAGTATAGTCCTCATTCGTGCCTTGAAAATGTCTTCGGCTGTTCTTTTGTCTTTTATCATTTGTAAGGATTTACGTTTGTCCTCCTTTATATACTCATTTTACCAGAATATACTTCATTTCCCCAGTCGAAATTATGAAAAGACAGGTTGACTTTTCGACAGTGTATTGTTTACTCTGAAAAAAGGAAATTATTTTTATTAAAACTGCAACTTTATCATCTAAAATCCGTCTTATTTTATGAAGGCAAAATAAAAGAAACGTGAGGTGAAAAAAGTGGAAGATACAGTAATTATCAATCTGTATTTTGACAGATCAGAAAAAGCCATACAGGCGACTGAAGAAAAATATAGCAGGTACTGTTTTAGTATTGCTTGGAATGTTCTGTATGATAAAGAAGACTCCGATGAATGTGTCAATGATACATGGCTAGCCACATGGAACTCCATACCACCCAGAAAACCGGCAATTCTGTCTGCTTTTCTTGGAAAAATAACCCGAAACCTGGCAATTGACTGTTTTCGCAGGAAAAAAGCTGCAAAACGGTCAACAGAGCACATATTAGAATTATGCAAAGAACTGGAAGAGATAGAGGATGTAACAGCATATTCTTTGAATGATGAAATCCAGAGAAAAGAGATTCTGGAAATCCTTGAAAAATTTCTAGAATCCCTGAAAAAAGGTGATTGTGACATTTTTATACGACGCTACTGGTATATGGACAGCATCAGTGAAATTTCAGCCCGGCATGGAATTTCGGAAAGCAGAATCAAATCCAGTCTCTATCGAAGCAGAAAGAAACTAGGGGAAAGGGTGAAACATTTATATGGAAAAAGGATTTAAGACATTAGAACTGATTGGTGATCTGGATGATAAATATATTTACGAAGCTTCCAGACCATGGAAAAAACAGCATCGTTTTTTCCATATACAAAGGAGTTGGAAAACAGCAGTCGCCGGGATCATATTGCTTATTATGGTGGGATGCACATTAAGATATCAGGAAGATGTAAAAGCAGCATTACAGAGAGTAACTTCATGGATCGGACAGGCATTGGGAATTAAGAACGGTGATACCGATTCTTATACAAATGTTGTAGGAAAAAGCATTTCAAGAGATGGAATCACCATAACATTAAATGAGATTGTGATGGACAGCAAAAATTTATGGATTGCGTATTCCGACAGCGAAGATTTAGACGCAGATATGAAGGATGCGGTGGAAGACAAACTTTTATATACAGAAGTATGCATTAACGGTCAGGAAATTCAGCAGGGCTTAGGCCAAAGAACAGTTAATGCTTTCTCAGAAAATCCAATAACAGTGGAAGATTTTACAATCGGAGAAGAAGTCAACACTGAGGGAACTGTAAACATAGAGTTTAAAGTATGGCCAATCGCAATGGCTGATGCTGAAACCTGGGAAAACATTCAGAAAATACAGGCCAATACAGAACCTTATACATTCAAACTTGCAACATCAAAAGAAGAACTGGAAAAAAACACTGTAGATTTGAACCTGGATCAGAACATTAAATTTGATTCCAACATTCTGAATCTCACAGAATTCAGATGGAATCCATTCGAAAGTACAATTTACGGAACATATCATGGAACAGTGTATATTGACAGTGACTATTATCTGATCGGAACAGACGATCAGGGAAACAAAATCTGCTATCAGGAAACCGGAAGAAATGGTGAGGAAACTGTATTCCAACAAACCATAGACCCTGAATTCACCGGCTACAAAGAAATCTCCCCGGAAGCAAAATCAATCACATTACAATTATATGAAGTAAAAAATGATACAGCCCATCAGGTATTCGAAGAAAAAACTGATAAAGATTCCTCAGATGATGTCTACGAAGAATTTGCAGGCTACGTATATGACGATGGTGAAAACCCCACAGACGCCGGAGTACCAATAGGAGATAGATTTACACTACAGATAAGATAGGAATGCAGATAGTTACAAAATAAAAAATATATGATGTTCAAAATCATGTGTAATTGGTATAATGGTTTATATAAAGGAGGAATGCGAAATGCCGGAAATTTCATTATTTTACGGAATACGAATTACAATGTATTATGAAGACCATAATCCACCATATTTTCATGCTGAGTATAATGGGAATAAAGCAGTGATTGATATAGACAAAGCAAGAGTAATAAAAGGAGCATTACCCTCCAGACAACTGAAACTGATTCTTGCATGGTGTGTAATTCATCAGGACGAATTGATGCAGAACTGGGAGCTTTCTAAAGATGGTCTTCCACTTAATAGAATTAACCCATTAGTATAATTGAGGAGGCATCTAGTATGTTATATGATATTGTTCAGGTAATTCCATATGAAGATTATACAGTATATGTATATTTTGAAGATGGAAAAATAGTATGTTACGATGCGAAGCCATTGTTAGATAAAAAAGCATTCGCTCCATTAAAAAATATAGATTTTTTTATGAATGCATGCACTATTTTAAATGATACTCTGGCATGGGATGTATCCGGGGACAGGGATTGCAGTAAATGTCTGGATATTGATCCGGATATGCTGTACAGTTTGGAAAATGTTGAAGAAAAAATAGCATAATCCTTATACTGTTTATATAAAAAAATGAAACAAAGTTAAGCCATTATATTCATGGTATGAGCGGACAAAATCATTCGCATTCACTTAAAACATGAATGTAGTGGCTTATAGTAATTATTCGAGGTAACCTCCAAATGAAAAACAAAATCCTGGTAATCGAAGATGCAGACCTTGCAGTCGTCGATATTATGCTTCCCGGCAAAGACGGCTTTGCTTTGATGGAAGATTTCCGCGCAAAGAATCTCCCGGTAATTTATCTCACTGCAAAAGATGACGTAGCATCCAAGGTAAAAGGCCTGAAACTCGGCGCAGAAGACTACATGGTAAAACCATTCGAAATGCTGGAACTTCTTGTACGAATTGAAAAAATTCTCGAAAGAACCGGTCGTGCAAAGAGAATTCTCACGATCAAAAACATTCAGGCAGACCTCCAGAGCCATCAGATTCTGAAAGATGGAATCCCCGTAAATTTGAAACCACTGGAATATGACCTCTTTATCCTGCTCTTACAAAGCAAAAACATCGCACTTGGAAGAGAAGAATTATTAAAGCGCGTCTGGGGTGAAGAATATCTGGGAGAGAGCAGAACTGTAGACGTGCACATCGGTCAGCTCCGCAAGAAACTGGAACTATATAATGAAATAAAAACAATTCCAAAACTGGGCTATCGACTGGAGGATTAACTGCTATGAAGTTGTGGAAACGGACAGCAGCAAATATGAGCAGATGTCTGAAACAGGAAAAAAATCCTATCTGGAATTCCAGTTTCTGAGATGCTGCGGTGAGGAAATGATACTCATTAATTCCGAAAGTAAGGAAGCCGTAGTAAACCGCACAAATTATAATATTGTCAGCATAGATAACCTTGATCTAAGCAACAAAACTGATCCCTATGAATACAAAATCCAGAAACTGAATCACAAATACTTATTTTTACAGCAGGGGTTGCTTACAAACCCAGAGGGTTACGAAATACTTTCGGTTCGTGATGTTACCTCTATGTTTACGGAACTGAGACAGACGGCGGTCTGGTTTCTGGGAATCTATCTGGCAGTATTTTGCATTGCAGGCTTGTTTATTTATTTGATGATGAGACGAACCGTACAGCAAATGGAAAGATTGCAGGAAGTAGCCGGAAAACAGGAAATGCTCATGGGAGCACTTGCCCATGAGATGAAAACACCACTTACTTCTATTATCGGATATTCAGACACCCTGCGTCATGTAAAATTAAACGATGAACAAAAAGACCGCTCCCTGGAACATATAAGCCGCGAGGGAAAAAGACTTGAAAAACTTTCCGGAAAAATGCTCCAGATGCTGGGACTCCATCAGAATGATTCAATAAAAATGGAGTTACACACGATAGGAGAACTGCTAGAACATGTAGTTCAGCTGGAGGCAGAACCAGCAGCGCAGAGACAGATACAATTACAGACAGAGTACGAAGATTTTTTCCTGAAAATGGATGATGAATTAATGGAAAGTCTTCTTGTAAATCTGATAGATAACGCTTTCCGTGCTACAGAAGCAGGAGGTCATATTACCATAAGTTTTACCCGTTATCCATCCATTGATGCACAGACAGTTGAGATGACGATAACAAAAGTTCAGCTTGGATATATGCGTGTGCGGAAGGGCAGCAGCAGTACAGAGGGAAGCCTGATACCGGTATGGGATTTCTACGGAAACTGGAATTCCCAGGAACCGGGTTACGCGGATGGCAGTAATGAAATGGTTATAGACAGCGTTACTATGGATCGCATCGGGGTACCACTTCTCACAATTGATGCACGAGATGGCAGTGTCGTACAAAGAGTACAGAATGGACCATCATCAGGTACATTTCCTGGTGGTGTTGGAGAGTGCGAATAAAATGAATAAATAAGAAATGACATCTCCTTATGGCATGAGATAAAAAATATCGCCACATTGCCTTATAATGGGACAATGTGGCGTACACTTTATCAGTTAGTTGCTTATAGCAATTCCATAGAATGATTAGAATATAGAATATTTTCTGGTTTTGCTATAATTTTGTTTATATTTTCAAAAATCCTGTTCATGTACAACCCAAACAGGTCAAAAGTATAATAAGGGAAACCACTGAAATCAGGTTTCCGTAATGGACATTTCTGTGATGGCAGAAATGTCTTTTACATATAACGGCAGATTTTAAAGTAGTTAGCGTAAAAGTTCATAACGTAATGAATGTAGGATACAAATTTTTTCATTTGGTTTTCCTCCTTTTCTTTATCTTACAGGCACATTATAGTATAGGAAAGAGAAGATTACCTGCCAAATGAAAGGAAAAAGTAGACAAAACTTGCAGGAGATTAAATAGTATGTTTCCGGTATATGAAGAAAAAAAGGAAAATCTGCATTTGAGGTTAATGGCATCCGGACATGCTTCTCCTCATCTGCACAATTCAATTGAGTTTATTTATGTGACAGAAGGTACGCTGGAACTGGGAATGGGTCAGGAATTATTTCATATGGAGACAGGGGATTTTGCAGTTATATTTCCAGATGTGATTCATCATTACCAGGTCTTTTCAGGCGGAGTGAATAAGGCATGCTATCTTTGGGCGCAGCCGTCCCTTGGAGAACAGTTTGCTGCTACAATGCAGAACTTTTGTCCGGTGAATCCAGTGATAAAGAAGGAAGAAGTATCGCCGGACATTGTAAATGCGATCCACTGTCTGAGGGAAAACAAGAAACAGAAAAAGAGAAATGCAGTCGTTGAACAGGCGTATGTACAGATTTTACTGGCTAGAAGTATCCCCTGTTTTACTTTGACAGAGAAAAAGAATGTGGAGAGCAATGATATCATTTATCAGACGGTATCTTACATTGCCAAACATTATAAGGAAGAGATTTCTCTGGAAACAATAGCCAGAGATCTGGGAATCAGCAAATACGCACTGTCCAGAGTATTTTCGGGAACTTTTCACCGTAATTTTAAGCAGTATTTGAATGAGCAAAGATTAAACTATGTCTGTGTGCATCTGGAATGTACGGATAAAAGCATTACAGATATTTGTCTGGATGCAGGATTTGAAAGTCAGAGAACCTTTAACAGGGTTTTTCTTGAAAGATATAAAGTAACTCCGAGAGAGTACAGGAATCTTTACAGGGAACAATATAGAGTTCAGTCTCAGAATAGTAATAAGTAATATGTGAAATATAAAAGTAAAACACAGGGGATAAAATATCCGATTGCCCCATATCAGAGAAATATAGGCAATGTGCACAATATTCATGATGCAAAATTGTATATATTTATTGTTGCGCAGATTTTGCGTAAAGAGTAAGTTAAAAACTCTTTAATTTTGTGCATATTTTGTCTCATTCGGTTTATATAGTTTCGATTTCTTTTATTTTATAATAATCACCGAACAAAGGCGAAAACCGCCTGAACGGAGAAATCGGTATAAACTATGAGAGGAAGTAGAAAATGGAAGAAAAAAAGTACTTAAAATGGTATAACAAAGTCGGATATGGCTCGGGTGATGTGGCAGGTAATGTTGTGTACGCGTTCTTATCCTCCTTTGTCATGCTGTATCTGACCAACACGGTTGGATTGAATGCAGGTATCGTCGGAACCCTGATTGCATTGTCAAAGTTATTTGACGGTGTAACAGATATCTTCTTTGGTTCCATGATTGATAAGACTCACACAAGAATGGGAAAAGCAAAACCATGGATGCTTTACGGCTATATCGGATGCGCGGTAACCCTGATCGGTATCTTTGCAATCCCGGAAAGTCTTGGAAAAACAGCACAGTATGCATGGTTCTTTATTGCATATTCCTTACTGAACGCAGTTTTCTATACAGCAAACAACATCGCATATTCAGCGCTGACAGCACTGATCACAAAGAACAGCAAAGAACGTGTGGAAATGGGATCTTACCGTTTCATCTTTGCATTCTCTACCAGTCTTCTGATCCAGTCTGTTACAATTAAATTTGTAGAGATCATGGGTGGCGGAGCAGCAGGATGGAGAACTGTAGCCATCATTTACGCGATCATCGGTCTGGTCGTTAATACAATTTCCGCATTATCTGTTAAAGAACTTCCGGAAGAAGAATTAAATGACGGTGTGGATAATTCCGCAGATGAGAAATACTCTCTTGTTGAAGCAGCAAAACTGCTGTTTGCAAATAAATATTACATTATGATCTGTGTTACTTATATTCTTCAGCAGATTTACTCAGCTATGCTGAATATGGGTATTTACTATATGATGTATGTTCTGTTAAATGAAGACTTATTCCCTGTATTCTCATGGGCGATCAACATTCCACTGATCATTGCTCTTCTGATCACACCATCACTGGTGGCAAAATGGCAGGGATTATATAAGTTAAATGTTACCGGCTATGCGATCGGAACTATTGGAAGAGGACTTGTAATCGTTGCCGCATATATGCACAGTGTTCCGCTTATGCTGGCGTTTACAGCAGTTGCAGCTTTTGGTATGGGACCATGGCAGGGAGACATGAATGCGGTAATTGCCAATTGTTCTGAATATACATACCTTACAAAAGGCAAACGTGTAGATGGAACGATGTATTCCTGCACATCTCTTGGCATCAAGCTTGGAGGCGGACTTGGAACAGCTATCACAGGATGGCTTCTGGCATTCAGTAAATTTGATCAGAATCTGACAACACAGCCAGCTTCCTGTATTAGCATGCTTCATATTATGTATCTCTGGGTACCGTTTGCTATCTGCATCATTATCACATTTATCATGTCAAGAATGAATGTAGAGAAAGCAAACAAAGAGCTGGTATCCGGAAGAAGATTAAACGGATAATAAATAAAAATTATATAAAGACTAAAAAGATAATTCCCCTCCGTTTTGATAAAAACAGAGGGGAATTATTAAATAGAGATAAATGGGAATTTTGTACTATAACAATGCCGGAAAATATTGTTATAAGAAAGTAATATATGGGGTGAGCAAATGTCAAACAGGAGAAGAGAAGCCAAATTTAAATATTGCCAGATCCCGGACGGAGAGGATCTGCTGGCAGTGCTGGGAAGTGCAGGAATCAAAACATATGGTCTGGATGAGGTGAGAAGAACCGTTCTGCCAAATCATTTTCATAATTTACTGGAGATTGGAATTTGCAGAAGGGGCAGAGGAACGATAGTATTTAATAATGACAGAAGATTTTATACAGAGAATTCAGTGATCATTATTCCTGCAAATTTTCCTCATAATATTATTAATGCGGAGGGAGAGAAAAGCTTCTGGGAATTCATTTATGTTGATACCATGGAATTTTTATTAAGTGCAAAATTCAGAAAAAGAGATGCTCAGCGTTTCCGAAACCGGATTGAAAGCGGCCCGATCAAAAGGCAGAAGGAAGAAGTACCGCTGCTTGTGCGTGAACTTGACTGCCTTATGGATCAGATCAGAATACAGGATTATGGGTACAGAAATTGTGTAAAAGGACTTCTATTTACGGTGCTTATGGAAATTGTGAAAATTAACTCGGATGAATTTGTAAATGAGAAGCGCCAGGACACAATGGAATATGTAAATGATGATAAGTCCGGAAAGCTACAGCTTGCACTTTCATTTGTAGAGGAACATTTTGCGGAAGACATCAAGATATCTGATATTGCGGAAGCAACATTCATCAGTGAAAGCTATCTTAGAAGGTTATTTTCCGAAAAATATAATATGACTCCCGTTCAGTATGTAAATTATATCCGGATACAGGAAGCCTGTAAGCTGTTAAAAAATAAAAAATTTAATATCAGTGAAGCGGCACAAAAAGTAGGATTCAATAATATGTCTACATTTATAACAAATTTCAGAAAAGTAAAAAACCAGACACCCGGACAGTGGATAAAAAATATGCATAAAAGCATAGAAGAAAATACATATAAACAGTAAATCGGAGAAAAAAGCAAAAGATGTGAGCAAAAACTGAAAATAGATTTGCACAAGAGAATGAAATATTTACTTATTGTAGCGAAAACAATAACTTTTTGAACAAGAAATTAGGTATAATTTATACAAGTTGAATCGGTTTAACAGAGAAAATTGTACATAATAACCAAAAAATAATGCGCAAAATATAGGAGGAATGAGAGTGAAGAAGCGAACAAAAATGATTGCTCTTTTTATGGCGACTATCGTAGGCAGCAGTCTTTTAGCTGGATGTGGAGCAGGAACGGATACAAAATCATCAAAATCAGACAGTTCTTCTGATACAGAGAAATCAGACAGTGCGGAGAAGACATCTTCAGATGGTGATGACCAGACTCTAACTGTATGGGCATGGGACCAGTCATTTAATATTTACGCAATGAAAGAGGCAGAGAAGATCTATCAGAAAGATCATCCGGATTTCAAGCTTAATATTGTAGAAACTCCATGGGATGACATGCAGACTCAGCTGGGAACAATTGTTGGCTCAGGAAATTATTCTCAGCTTCCTGATATCTGTCTGATGCAGGATTTCGCATTCCAGAAATATGTAACTACTTATCCGGATCTGTATCAGGATATTACAGATTCAGGAATTGATCTTTCACAGTTTGCCGAGAGTAAACTGGCAGCATCAACAATTGATGGAAAGAATTATGGTGTTCCATTTGATAATGGTGCTGAGGTTGCATGTTACAGAACAGATATTCTTGACCAGGCAGGTTATACACTGGATGATCTGACGGATATCGACTGGAACAAATTTATTGAAATCGGATCTGATGTTTATGAAAAAACAGGTTACTCCTTACTTTCTGTTCAGGCAGGAAGCTCAGACCTGATCTATCAGATGATGCAGTCAGCAGGATTTGGAACATGGAAGGACGACGGTACTCCTGATATTGCCGGAAACGAACATATTAAACAGTGCATTGAGATTTATCAGGAAATGGTCGAAGCTCATGTCCTTGCAGTTGTAAACAGCTGGGATGAATATGTAGCAACCTTTACTAGTGGAAAAACAGCAGGTGTTATCAATGGATGCTGGATTCTTGCATCTATCCAGACAGCAGAAGACCAGTCCGGAAACTGGGGACTGACAGATATGCCGGCAATTCCGGATGCAGAAACCGCTACCAACTATTCAAACCAGGGTGGCTCCACATGGGCAATCACTACAAACTGCAAGAATACAGAACTTGCAGAAGATTTCCTTGCAAAAACATTTGCAGGAAGTGTAGAACTGTATGACACCATTCTTCCAAGCTCCGGAGCACTTGCTACATGGCTCCCGGCAAGTGAGAGTGAAGTTTACAGTGAGCCGCAGGAATTCTTCGGCGGACAGGCAATTTACAAACAGATTTCCGACTTTGCTTCCAAGACACCAACTGTAGATCTGGGCGTATATTACACTGAGGCAAATCAGGCACTTGCTACAGCAGTGGCAAATGTATCCGGCGGATCAGACATTGATTCTGAACTGAAGACAGCACAGGATACAGTAGAATTTAATATGGGACAGTAATTCAGACAGAGAGATGCTCCTGTATAAAAAGTGCATGAGCATCTCTTTCCATATCATCTTTCCCATAACAATTTTTCTGATCATATAAGTGTGAAAGAATATCGTAATGAAAGCTGGTGTAAATCTATGAATAAAAAGAAAGGTCTCAGTATGAGACAGAAACAGAATGCAACCGGATGGTTATTCCTGGTTCCTGCGATCATACTGATCTGTGGATTCAGTATCTATCCGATGATCAGTGCCCTGATCACTTCTTTCAAAACAGGAACCGGTACAAATATGACATTTACCGGACTTACAAACTACATAAGATGTTTCAAAGATGATGTATTTATTCAGTCTCTGAAGAACTGCTTTTTCTATCTGATCATTCAGGTTCCGGTCATGCTGATCCTGGCATTGGCTCTGGCATCTATTCTGAATAATCCAAAGATCAAAGCAAGAGGGTTCTTCAGAACAGCGATTTTCCTCCCATGTGCAACTTCTCTGGTTGCCTATGCGATCATTTTCCGTTCTTTATTTGCAACAGACGGATTTATTAACACCATTGCTGTAAAACTTGGAATTCTTGACAGCGCATATAATTTCCTGGCAAACCCATTAAGTGCAAAGATCGTTATCATTATTGCGCTGGTATGGAGATGGACAGGATATAATATGGTATTCTATCTGGCAGGACTTCAGAATATTGAATATTCTGTTTATGAAGCAGCCAAGATTGACGGCGCTTCTGCAATCCAGACTTTCTTTAAGATCACAGTACCTTTACTGAAACCTACAATCCTGATGACTGCCATCATGTCCACAAATGGTACATTGCAGTTATTCGATGAATCTATGAACCTGACACACGGCGGTCCTGGAAATGCTTCCATTACCATGTCTCATTATATTTATAATATGTCATTCAAGGGCGTACCGAATTTCGGATACACTTCAGCAATGTCATTTATTATCCTGATCATGGTGGCAATCCTGGCACTTGTACAGATGAAAGTAGGTGATGATCGTGAATAATAAAGTAAAAATGACTCTTATGTATATTTTCCTCGGAATCTGTACAGTAATTTCTGTATTCCCGTTATTATGGATGATCATTGCAGCAACAAACAAGAGCGTGGATGTTATCGCAGGTAAGCTTACTTTCGGTTCTTACCTGATGGAGAACTACAGAAATCTGATCAGTCAGCAGCCATTGTGGGGAAACTTCCTCAATTCCTGTAAATATACGATTCTTGTAACTGCTTTCTCCCTGATTGTAAGCTCTCTGGCAGGTTATGCTTTTGAGATTTACCGTGACAAGGCAAAAGAGAAAATGTATGCCATCGTATTGATGTCCATGATGATTCCGTTTGTTGCACTGATGGTACCGTTATTCAGAATGTATTCCCGTCTGGGACTCTTAAATACAGCAGTAGGCTTTATGCTTCCGTCTCTGGCAACACCGCTTCTGATCATGATGTTCAGAACTAATGCCAAAGCATTTCCGGTAGACATTATCGAAGCTGCACGTATTGACGGTCTTAGCGAATTTGGAATTTTCTTCCGCATGTATATCCCATCCATGAAATCCATTTTTGCGGCAGCTGGTGTGGTTACATTTATGAATGCATGGAATAACTACTTATGGGCGAAGGTAATCATGTCTGATAATACAACTCAGACAATGCCTATGCTGATCTCCAACCTGACATCAGGATATGTGACTGACTACGGTATGGTTATGCTGTCAGTTCTTATCACGACAATTCCGACAGCGATCGTATTCTTCTTACTGCAGAAGAACTTCGTAGAAGGTATTACAGGATCAGTAAAATAAGACAGACGAGAGGATGCACATACATGGATAATAAAGTAAATATCAGCCAGGTGGCCAAGGATGTAGGTGTATCAGTTTCGACAGTTTCGAGAGCTTTGTCCGGCAAAGGGCGGATCTCAGAATCTACAAGAGAGAAAATCAACAGCTATCTTTCAGAAAAGCAGCTAATTCCTAACACAAGGGAAAAACGTTATACAGACATTGTTACGAAGATGATATCTGTGGTGTTACCCGGAGAAGAAAACTTTGCCTCTATGCCATATTTTTTAAACATTTTGCTGAGTGTATATGATTATTTTTCCATCCGTGGCTACCAGGTAAATCTGATCAAGGTGACACCAACAGATATTTCCAATCTGACACATGCGGTGGAAGAACATGTCATGGATGGCGTGATCCTTACACGTATGGTGGAAAACAACGACGAGATTGTTTATCTGAAGCAGGCCGGTGTTCCATTTGTAGTAATCGGGCCTTATGATGATCCATCTGTACTTCAGGTGGATACAGATAATGAAGCTGCATGCTGTGATATTACGAATGTACTGCTTCAGAAAGGTCTGGACAAAATGGCAGTTATGTGTGCGAAACAGGAACATTACATTAACAGAAAGAGATTTCAGGGAATATTGAAAGCCTACATGGAAAGTTACATGTTGCTTGACCGCAGATATGTTTTTTATGATACAGAATTCGAGAATATAGCGGAAATGGCGATAGAGAAGGTGCTGGCATCTGATGTAAACTGTATTCTGTGTATGGATGACAATATCTGTTTGGTGATCTTAAGAATTCTGCGCAAAAAGGGAATTCCGGTTCCTGAAAGAATAAAAGTGGCTTCTCTTCATAACAGTAATCTGCTGGATGAATGGTATCCACCTGTCAGCTGTGTTCACTTTGATGTGGATGAGCTTGGAAAAGAGGCAAGCAGGATTTTGTATGTATATCTTACAGAAAATAAGAGACTGCCGAAATCTATATTAGGCTATGAACTGCAAATGAAGGCTTCTACAAATTAGCCGGTAAAAATATAAACCGGATGTAAAAAAAGGCTTATTTGCCGGATAGAAAAAACGATGTCAGATCCCAAGAGGTGTTCATGATCTGACATCGTTTTTCCATATAAGTATATTTATGTTAAGGAGGTTTTTATGGAGTTTAAAACAGACATGCTGCTTCATGGCGGCGACTATAATCCGGAACAGTGGTTAAAGAGACCTGATATTCTTGAAAAAGATATAGAAATGCTTTCAGAATCAGGATGCAATGTGGTAAGCCTTGGGATTTTTTCCTGGGCAACACTGGAACCGGAAGAGGGAGTTTTTAACTTTGGATGGCTGCAGGAGATTATTGATAAGCTTTATAAAAGAGGAATTTACACAATTCTGGCAACTCCGTCAGGTGCGAGACCGAAATGGATGGCAGATAAATATCCTGAGGTTCTCCGTGTAGATGAAACACGACACAGAAATCTCTTCGGGTTCAGACATAATCACTGTTATACATCTCCTGTATACAGAGAAAAAGTACATATCATAAACAAAAAGCTGGCAGAAGAAGTGGCCGTACATCCGGGCGTAATTTTATGGCATATTTCTAATGAATACGGCGGAGAGTGCCATTGCCCGCTCTGCCAGGATGCATTCCGCAAATGGCTGAAAGAAAAATACCAGACGATCGAAAATCTGAATGATCAGTGGTGCACTACATTCTGGAGCCATAACTATAACAGCTTTGATCAGATTGAGAGTCCGTCAAGGATCGGAGAAACTCAGCTTCATGCATTAAATCTGGACTGGAAACGATTTGTTACCCATCAGACTGCGGATTTCCTCCATCATGAAATTCAGGCAGTGAGGGATGGTGGAAGCAATCTTCCTACAACAGCAAATCTCATGTATCATTATAAAGGGCTGGACTATTTTAAGATTGCAAAAGAAATTGATGTCGTTTCCTGGGATACTTACCCTACATGGCATAAAGAAGATGCGATCGACACAGCTGATGATAATGGATTGTATCATGATCTGATGCGGTCTCTGAAGGGAAAACCATTTATCCAGATGGAATCCTGCCCGGCAGCTACTAACTGGCAGGGTGTAAGTAAACTGAAGAAGCCGGGAGTTCTCTTTGCACAGTCTATGGAAGCAATCGCACATGGAAGTGAGGGGGCGCTTTATTTCCAGATCCGTCAGAGCCGTGGAGCTTCTGAGAAGTTCCATGGAGCAGTGATCGATCATTATGGCGGAAAAGATACAAGAGTATTTAAAGAGGTTTCTGAAACCGGAGAAGCCCTGAAAAAGATAAAAGAACTGGCCGGAACGATCGTAAACAGTAAAGCAGCGATCATCTATGACTGGGACAGCCAGTGGGCAATGGAAGACAGTCAGGGACCGAGAAACAAAGGACTTCACTATATGGAAGCGCTGAGAAAATTTTACAGAGGTTTCCGCAGACAGGGACTGAATGTAGATCTGATAGATATGACCTGTAATCTGGACAAATATAAGATACTGGCACTGCCTATGGTATATATGTTTAAAGAAGGATTTACAGAGAAAGTCCGTGCTTTTGTGGAAAATGGCGGTTATCTGATCACAAGTTACTGGTCAGGAATTGTGGATGATACAGACAGATGTTATCTGGAGGGGACTCCTCACGGACTGATGGATGTCCTGGGAATCAGAAGTACAGAGCTTGATGCTCTTTATGACTGGGAAGAAAACAGACTGGTTCCTGTACACAATAATGAACTTGGACTGAACAGAACCTATACCTGTAAATATCTGTGCGATCTGGTGGAACTTCGCGGTGCGCGTTCGCTGATGACTTATGGAGAGGACTTCTACAAAGGCTGTTCCTGCCTGACAGTCAATGAGTACGGAAAAGGAAAAGCATGGTATGTAGCTGCTGATGCTGACAGAGATTTCTATGATGATTTTATTGGAAAAGTAGTTGCTGACAGTGGTATTTCCTGTGGAATAAAAGGCGAAATCCCGGATACACTGGAAATTACAGTAAGAGAAAATGACGATGCAAAATATTATATTTATCAGAACTTCGGAACAGATGCAGTTGAGCTTCCATTGCCGGAGGGAGAGATAGAATGGGTTTACGGCAGCGGAGAAGAACGACTGAAAGTTTATGGACTTGCGGTTGCAAAGATAAAAATAGTTTAACTAAATAAACTGCGGAGCAGTTATTTGGTGTAGAGCCACGTAGTGAAGCGGATGATTTTATCCGCTTGACAATTGCAGCTAACAAAATGTTATATAAATAAATGAAAAAAGGTGACAGCTGAATGGATTTTCAGACGGTCACCTTTTCGGTTAAAAAGATCATTAGAAGTACTAATATAGTCAAATGGAGAAATATTCGTTTCACTGTCTGTTCATAACCAAATGACAGACATGAAATTCTATTTAGAATGAATTTCTTCATTGATCAACAGCTGCTTACGAAACTGTGAGGGAGAAACTCCAAACTGTTTTTTGAAAAAACGACTGAAATAAAGAGGATTCTCATATCCTACCAGATTGGAAATCTCTGAAATATTATAATTAGTTGTTTCCAGCAGAGATTTGGCATTGGTGGTTCGCAAAAGCTGGACATACTGAGCCGGCGTAGTATTTGTATATTGCTTGAAATTCTGGATAAACCAGCTGACGCTGATATTGTGGGAAGCAGCATAATCTTCAATACTCACAGGTTTATTATAATGTGTCCGAAAATATTCCACAGCCTGAGCCATGTCATCCATGATCATTGGATTCTTTTTTCTCGGTTTGGTAAGAAACTGGCGGTGAATCAGAATAAAAAGCTGACGCAGATAATTGACCAGTAATTCTTCATAGTCTTCCTGCTTAAGCTGCAGTTCCTGAATCATGTTTTGATATAGTTGTTTATATTCCATAGAAATACCAGAGCAGATTACATGCACATCATCTGCAATCCCGTATTTACGCAGGATATTCTTTACATTATTTCCTGTGAAATGAACCCAGTACACTTCCGGATGCTCCGCTCCATAATAATAGTAGCGCTGTTCTTCTTTCGGACGGTACAGTACCATGTTTCCGGCAGATACGACCTGCTCTTTTCCATTAAAATAGAAGTGAGCTTTACCGGAAGCAATGTATAAAAGCTGATAATCTACACGCCCGCGGGGACGGTGAGTGGGAAGTTTTTTTACTGTATAGAGACGGTAAGTACCGCAGCTTCCGACAAATAGAGAATGCTTTTTATCTTTAAAATCAACACGGGACTGATGCCAGTATGCGGAGTTTGTGTACATAGGAAAACCTCCTGTAAAATTCGAATCTGATATTTAAAATTATATCATTTTGTGCATGTTTTGTCGAATAGAGTTTATATGTTTTCCGGCTCCCAAATACTATAATAACAGTATTCACGGGGTGAATGGAAAACTTTGATCCGGGCGTGAAAATATAAGGGATTTCACGCAGAATATAATGAGAAAAAGTATTGGGAGGAAGCCACATGATTGTACCAAAATATTACGAAAACCTGAACGTGTTACATGAGAACACTATGCCATATCGTGCATATTATATGCCGGCATCAAAAGAGATGGGACCGCTGGTCCATGACAGAGAAAAATCAGACAGAATGCAACTTCTGAATGACGTATGGAAATTCAAATTCTACAAGAGCATTTACGACCTGCAGAATAAATTCTATGAAGATGGAGCTGACACAGACAATTTTGACCGGATTCCGGTACCAGGTATCTGGCAGAATTTCGGCTATGACAGTCATCAGTATACCAATGTCCGTTATCCAATTCCACTGGACCCGCCATATGTACCGCAGGAGAATCCATGCGGAGCGTATGTTTACGAATTCCAATATCATAAAGATGCAGATGCACCGGAAGCATTTCTGAATTTCGAGGGTGTAGATTCCTGCTTCTATGTGTGGATGAACGGCTTCTTTGTGGGTTACAGCCAGGTATCCCATGCGACAAGCGAGTTTGATGTAACTGCCTATATGCGTGAGGGAACAAACAAACTGGCAGTGTTGGTTCTGAAATGGTGTGATGGAACTTATCTGGAAGACCAGGACAAGTTCAGAATGACAGGAATCTTCCGTGACGTATATATTCTGAAAAGACCAGAATACGTTCTGTATGATTATTTCATCAAAACAGAACCACAGGAAAACAGCGCCAAAATTGAAATCCAGGCATCCTTTATGGGAGAAAAATGCATCGCAGATGACACAGAGATCCTGCTTCGCGATATGTCTGGAAATCTGGTAGACACAGAGAAATTCACTCCTGCAGAATGCAGTGACGGATATAATTACAAAGCAGAATTTGTCCTCAGTGATCCGCAGCTTTGGACACCTGAAAAACCATATCTGTATGAAATCGTATTTGTATCAGAGCAGGAAGTAATCACTGACCGCGTCGGTATCCGTGAGATTCACCGCAATGGAAGTGTAATCTATGTAAACGGCACAAAGATTAAATTCAATGGTGTAAACAGACATGACTCTGACCCGGTAACAGGTTCAGTGATCAACATTGACAAGATAAATAAAGACCTGACAATGATGAAACAGCATAACTTTAATGCAGTCCGCAGCAGCCATTATCCGAACTCTCCGTATTTCTATCAGTTATGTGATGAATATGGATTCTTTGTGATTGCAGAAGCAGACAATGAGAGTCATGGAACACAGACACAGTATCTGCAGAATTCAGAATGGGACAATGTAGTGGAGCACTGGAACAAACGAATTTCCAACAATCCGGATTTCATTCCGGCCACTCTGGATCGTACAAAACTTTGCGTATGCAGAGAGAAGAACCGTCCATCTATCGTGATCTGGTCAATGGGAAATGAATGCGGATACGGATGCACCTTTGAAGAAGCACTGAAGTGGACAAAGGATTATGACCCGACTCGTCTGACTACTTATGAGAGCGCCTTTTATAAGAGCACAGACAGAGAGTATGATTATTCCAATATTGATATTGTAGGCAGAATGTATCCTGCATTTGAAGAAATCGAAGACTATATGGAAAAAACTCCGGACAAACCTCTGTTACTGGTAGAATACTGCCACGCTATGGGAAATGGTCCTGGAGATTTAGAGGACTATTTTAAATATATTCAGAAATATGATTCTCTCTGTGGTGGATTTGTATGGGAGTGGTGCGATCACGCCATTTACAAAGGAGATGCAGAAAACGGAAAGCCAATCTACTTCTACGGCGGTGATCATGGAGAAGAAATCCATGACGGCAACTTCTGTATGGATGGTCTGGTATACCCGGACAGAACACCGCATACCGGACTGAAAGAGTACAAGAATGTATATCGTCCTGCAAGAGTCGTATCCTATGATCAGGGATCAGGAAAAACTGTACTTCACAACTATATGAATTACATAGACTTACAAGATTATCTGTATCTGACCTATGAAGTAAGCTGCGACGGAAAGAATGTACAGATAGGAGAAATACAGCTGAAAGAGAGTATACCTGCCGGAGAAGAGGGAAAAGTGATTATTCCAGCCCAGACACCAGATGCCGGAAAATGCTACCTTAAAATCAACTACCATCTGAAAGATGAAACAGCACTTCAGGAAAAAGACCAGGATCTGGGATTTGATGAAATCCTGTTGACAAACAAAGATGGAAGAAATCAGACTGTTGCAAACTTGTTTGCAGGTAAGATGCAGAGTAATGATGATTCTGAAAATGCTGGCGGTGCTGACGGAGATAGTGAAACAGGCAGAAACGCCACAGAAAATGAATCTATAGACAGAAGCACTACAGAAATCGAGGATACAGACAAATATCTGAAAATCACTGGCAAGAAGCAGGGCTATGTATATGTATTCAATAAACTGACCGGCCTGTTTGAGAAAATGTATGCAGGAAATAAGCAGCTTTTCACACAGCCAATGGAATTAAACATCTGGCGGGCACCGACAGACAATGACCGAAAGATTAAACTGGAATGGATGAATGCACACTACGACCAGAGCTATGCAAGAGCATACAAAACGACTTATGAATTGGCAGAGGGAACAGTCCTGATTCACAGTGTGATTGGCCTGATGGCACCTACCGTCCAGAAAATCCTTGAAGTAAAAGCAGATTGGCAGATCACTCCTGACGGAGCAGTGTCAGTAAAAATGCAGGTAGAAAGAGACCTGGAATTCCCAATGCTTCCAAGATTTGGGCTTCGCCTGTTCCTGGACAAAGAGTTCACAGACGTTACCTATTCCGGAATCGGACCTGCAGAGAGTTACGTTGATAAAAGACGGGCAGGATACCATGGAGTATTCCAGACAGCAGTTGAGGAAATGCATGAAGACTATCTTCGTCCACAGGAAAACGGAAGCCATACAGACTGTGATTATGTAAAACTTTCCAACAAAGATCAGAGCATCTACGCAGTCAGTGACCTGACATTCTCATTCAATGCATCTGTCTATACACAGGAAGAACTCACAAACAAAGCACACAGCTATGAACTTGAGAACTGCGGCAGCACAGTATTATGCCTGGACTATGCACAGAACGGTATCGGCTCTAACAGCTGCGGCCCGGAACTCTCAAAGAAATACCGCCTGGATCAGGAGAACTTTGAGTTTGATATGAAATTGGTTTTTCAGAAAAAATAAATCTATCAGATAAGACTGGAATATATACTGACTTTTATACCGCACATCAAAAGCTAAGTGGAAAACCTGACGATTGATGTGCGGTATTTTAACTGAAGACTTCGAAGCTATTTGGTTATGAGCAAGTATCGAAGCGGATGATTTTATCGCGTTTGATTGCGCGGATTAAGAAATATAGATTTATTAGATTTGAAAAAGTCAATATCTGTATCATGTAAATCAATACAAGAATCGTCTTTCAGACAGGTTTCGAATATAATTAGCCATGCAGCAGAAATAGAAGTATTTATCAGACATTCTGCCGCTTAAGAGAATTGTATTCACCAGGATTGCAGCCGAACTGCTTGCGGAATGCGTGAGCAAATCGGCTTGCATTACTGAAACCTGTCATGTCTGCGATCTGGATCATAGAGTACTGACTGCTCTGTACCAGTGACAGACTCTGGTTGACACGGTATTCTTCCAGATATCCGGTAACTGTCTTGCCAGTCATTTTCTTAAACAGACGGCAGCAGACCTCTCTGGACAGATGAACCTGATCAGCCAGTTCCTGCAGAGAAACTACAGACTCAAAATGTGTATTAAGATAATTCAACATTTGCTCCAATCGTTCCAGTTCAAGTTGGTTAGACGGAATGAATTTTGTGAATTCTTTCTGATGCTCACAAAGAATCAGACTGTACACTTCACAGAGAAGACCTTTGATCTTCAGTTCATAACAATAGGACTTCTGATCAAAGATTTCCTCAACTTCATTGAGTTTCTGTAACACGCTTTTAGTACATTCGTTTTCTTCATTCAGCAGAATACAGGGAACCGCAGAATTCTGCAGAAAAGGCCGAAAACAGTTGCGTTCCACATCACTTCCGAATTCGCCATATATGAAATCCGGACGTGCCAGGAAAGTGCTGTATCGCGCATGACTGTTATTGGGCGAATGGCAGCTGTGCGGTACATTTCGGTTCAGTACAAGAGCTTCCCCAGGTCTGACAGTATAGCTTTTCTGGTAAACCTGATAAATCGCTGCCCCTTCTCTGGGAACGCTGATCTCCAGGTCGTTATGCCAGTGAATAGGAACACTTTTCCCCTCAAAAGCCCAGAGGTCATCATGATTTACGGTCATGGGAAAGCCGGCAGTTCCATGTTCACAAAGTTCTCGGTTGGTGTCATCCACCAGAATTTTACGCATAGCCATTTTACAATTCTCCGATTCTGATTTAAAAGTAATAAATTTATTATAGCGTTAGACACATTAACGCGCAAGGAGGAGTAAACATGGCAAGATCAAAAGAAATGGATCTGACCACAGGAAATCCGTTCTGGTCACTGCTGAAATTCGCAATCCCTGTAATTCTGGGAAACCTGTTTCAGCTATTCTACACACTGGCGGATTCCGTGATCGTAGGTAAAACACTGGGGGCAACTTCCCTGGCAGCGGTAGGTTCTACCAGTATTATCATCTATTTTGTATTCTGCTTTATCAATGGATTCACAGGAGGGTTCGGTATCTGTCTTGGACAGAAATGCGGGGCAAAAGATGAAAAAGGAATGCGCAAGAGTGTTGCGGTTTCAACATTGCTGAGTATTGCATTTACAGTAGTTCTGACACTGATCTGCTGTCTGCTTGCTCACCAGATCCTGCGTTGGATGCAAATCCCATCTGATATTTCCGGTGAAGCATATGACTATATGTTTGTAGTTTTACTTGGTACAGGTGCTACTGTTTTCTATAACATGATCTCCAATATGCTCCGTGCACTGGGCGACAGCAAGACACCATTGTATTTCCTTGTATTTTCATCTGTACTGAATATTTTTCTTGATGTCCTGTTTATCGTGCCGTTACATATGGGCGTAGCAGGTGCTGCATGGGCAACCATCCTGTCACAGTTCCTTTCAGCAGTATTGAGTCTGGTGGTAGGATTAAAGAACTTCCCAATCCTGCATCTGCGCAGAGAAGATTTCACAGACTTAAAAGATGCGGCAATTCTGCATTTAAAGACAGGATTTCCAATGGGATTCCAGATGTCAGTTATGTGTATCGGCCAGCTTGCCATGCAGACAGTCGTAAACTCACTTGGGACTGCAGCAGTTGCAGGATACACCGCAGCATCTAAAGCAGACCAGCTTTCTGTACTGGTAAATAATGCGATGATGACAGCAATTTCCAATTATGTAGCCCAGAACTTCGGAGCCGGAAGAAGAGATCGTATCCGTCAGGGTGTACGTGCCTGCCTGATCCAGACAGAAACATTCAATCTGATCATGTGCATTGGGATCCTTTTACTCAGACACCCGATCGTAAGAATGTTCCTTTCAGATCCGACAAAGGAAATCTATTACTACTCAGACATGTACCTGACTGTTGTGGCTCCATGCTACTTCATACTTGGCTTGCTGGCAGTATATCGTACTTCCATCCAGAGTATGCAGAATGGAAGGGCACCGTTTGCGGCATGTATGATCGAACTGGTAATGCGAATCGCCGCAACTGTAGGACTTTCCGGAATGATTGGCTACACATCCGTGTGCATCGCCAGCCCAATGGCATGGATCGGAGCCTGCTCACTGCTGATCCCGGTTTATTATAAGATGATGAAAACATCAAAAATGTCGGGAGTATCTGTAAAGATAACTGCCTGAAAAAATTTAAAAAGAAAAATATTAAAAAACAGAAGCTATTGTACTGGGTAAAACTGTACATAACTTCTGTTTTTTTGATGTCAAAATAAATCAGTGTAAAAAAGAAATATGATAGAAAAAGAAAGATGTCTGCTGTATAATACTCACGGAGGCGAATTATGGAATTATTATTACTTGGAATATTTGTTGCAGTTCTGATACAGAAATATCCAATTTCCGGACTTCCCGCGTTGTGCATTTCAGGTTTTCAGCCAGATGACATGCAGATTAGCCGACTGATGAGCGGAGGCGGAATCCTTTCCAATATGAAAGTCATCGCGATCGTAGGCATTTCCTCCTGCTATTCCGGCATTTTCAAGGGAACAGATTTCCTCCATGGAATTAAAGATTTAGTTGGAAGATTAAACAGCAAAATCACGCCATTTGGAACAACCCTGCTGACTTCTGTTGTGACAGCAGCGGTATCCTGTAACCAGACATTATCCATTATGCTCACCAATCAGCTCTGCGGAGAAAACAACCCGGATAAAAAAGAATTTGCGCTTTCATTAGAAAACTCAGCAGTTGTAGTTGCACCGCTGATCCCCTGGTCAATTGCATCGGCGGTACCGCTGGCATTTGTCGGTGCACCGACAATGAGTGTGTGCGCGGCGATTTATCTGTATTTGCTTCCGGTGTGGCATTTTCTAACCCGCCAGAATAAAAGAAACCTTTATTACAAAGGAAAAAAATAAGTAGGGAAGAACCAGGATAGTGTATTCTTGACACTGTTGAAGTAACGTGTTAAAATACAGCCATTGAATTTGGAAACGAAGGCGTTTTGCAATTATGCAAAGTGCCTTTTTTCAGTTTTTATAGTATGGAGGAGGGAAAGACGTATTGAATAAGAAAATCCAGATAATTATCTCGTATATGGCAATCGTTCTTGGCGCAATTTTAGCGAGTTTTTCTGTCGCCTGCATTCTGCTTCCGAATGATGCCATTGACTACGGAACGGCAGGAATTGCCATTATTATCAGCAAACTTACCGGCTATAATCTTTCATTATGTGTTCTTCTTGTTTTCCTTCCGTTTCTGATCGCCGGAATCTTCTTTCTGGGAAAAAAGTTCTTTGTCAGAGTATTCATTGGATTTGTTGTCTATACGATTGGTCTTGCTTATTTTGAAAAAATTCCGTTTGAACTGAATACGGAACATTTTCTTGCGGTGGCTTTTGGCGGTGCGATTCTTGGAATCGGGCTTTCACTGATTTTGCGAAATGGCGGTTGTATAGATGGTTCTGAAATTTTTGCCAATATCATTGTAAATAAAATATTTAACAAGACTGGAAAAGATTATAGTATTTCCTATATTCTGATCGGGTTCAATGTCATTGTATATATTGCAGTATTTATTCTTATTAACCGCGATTCTGCTATGCTGAGTTTTCTGGTATATGTCATTGCTACTGCGATCATTGATCATTTTACGGATCATTTCGATGCGATCAAACAGGTTACGATCATTACAAAAGATCCAGATGCAATTATCCGTCAGATAAAAGAAGAACTGAATAAGACCTGTACAATATTAAAATCTTCCGGAGTGATCGCCGGGGAAAACAAAACACTGATCTGTTATGTGAATTATTTTGAACTGCAGAGAATGAAAACAATCATTTCCCAGAACAAAGGAACATTCAGTACGGTTTCAACTATTGAAGAGATTTTAAGATAGCTAACTACCAACAACCTAAAAGTAGTGGGCTTCCACCTGCAACAACAGAAAGGGTTTTTATTATGAATACTATTCTAGTAGCTGTAAATGGAAGGGGCTAGGTTAATTGATTTTGATAAAAAATGCCATGAAGGGACGCTTTACTTTACTAAAGGACTGTACTATAATATGCGAAAAAGCAGCTATAAAATAACTACTATTATAAATAAGTCAGACTATACGAGAGGAGCAGGACTATGAAAATCGGATTTATCGGATGTGGAAATATGGGTTCAGCAATGATCAGTGGGATGTTGAAAAAAGGACTCTATAAGAAAGACGAGATTATTGTTTCTAATCTTACAGAAGAAGGAAGCAAACGAAGCAAAGAAAAACTTGGAGTAGTGACAACTCTGGATAACCGCGAAGTAGTAAAAAACACAAAACTAGTTTTCCTGGCAGTGAAGCCACAGTTTTATGAAGAAGTACTGAACGAAGTAAAAGACGAACTGACACCGGAACACACAGTCGTAGGCATTGCACCGGGGAAAACTCTTGCGTGGTTAGAAGAGAAATGTGGACAACCTCTGAAAGTAGTAAGAATGATGCCAAACACTCCTGCTCAGGTTGGTGAAGGTATGACAGGTGTGTGCGCTAATGAAAAAGTATCAGCAGAAGAACTGGATCAGATCTGCGAGATCACAAACAGCTTCGGCCGTACAGAAGTAGTTCCGGAACGTCTGATGGATGCCGTAGGAGCCGTAAGTGGCTGCTCCCCGGCTTATGTGTTCATGTTCGTAGAAGCAATGGCAGACGCAGCAGTAGCCCAGGGAATGCCAAGAAGACAGGCTTATCAGTTCGCTGCACAGTCAGTACTCGGAAGTGCGAAAATGGTACTGGAAACAGGAATGCATCCAGGCGAATTAAAAGACATGGTATGCTCCCCGGCAGGAACTACCATTGAGGGGGTACGAATCCTTGAACAGAATGGATTCAGAAGCGCTGTTTTCGAGGCTCTGAATGGGGCGGCTGAAAAAGGTAAAAAAATGTAATTTTGTTTGTATAAAAGGGACGCTCCGAAATATTGTTCTGTTGATATGCGGTTTCGGAATCTAGGAACTCTAAGGCCCTGAAAATCCGCTAAAACCATAAAAAATCCGCCCAAACTCGCCGCTATGCGGCTCAGACAGTGGGCGGATTTTTTATAACGCGAATTTCCAGAACCTAAGAGTTACTACGATTCCTGCAAATGCATATCAACAGAACAATATTTCGGGGCTGTTTTATTCCCGCGAGCAACGAGCCAAGCGGACATGCTTGCATGTCCATTTGACTTATAGTGTAACAGATATTAAAATTAAATAAATCAAGTGAGTTTTTTGTTTCAATTGCAAAAGGCAATAAGCAGGTAGCGAAGCGGATTACAAATATTCAATTGCTTAGAATATGTATAAAACAAAAGAAGTTATTGACAAAAGAAATATACCTGCTACAATATAGGTAAACGTTTACTTAAAGGTGAGATAAATGATTCAGAAAAATCAACACAGGGTAACGATTAAAGATGTTGCCAGGCAGGCAGATGTGTCGATTGCTACGGTTTCCAAGATTATTAATGGAAAAGATGAACATATTTCAGAGGCGACCAGACAGAAGGTTTTTGAAGTAATTGATCATTTGGGATATGTTCAGAACAGTATGGCAAAGGGGCTGAAGGAATCAAATACAAAAACACTGGGACTTGTGATACCGGATATTGGAAATGCTTTTCCTGAAATGGCGAAAGGTGCGCAGGACGAGGCTTTTGCCCATGGGTATACAGTATTGTTTGGAAGTACAGATAATAACTATATACAGGAAGAGAAGTTTCTGGATGCGCTGAAATCCAAGATGGTAGAGGGGATTATATATGTCAGCTCCGATCCGGTAACAAGTAAGAAACTGCTTTCAGATATATCGGTTCCTGTTGTATTTATCGACAGAAAAATAGAAAAGAACCGAAATATGGGAAGTGTTTTGATTGATAATTATGCTGCGATGAAGGAAGTGGCAAAATATGTCACAGATAAAGGCTGTAAGAAGATTGCATATATTACTGCAGATATTTCCATGTCACCCAGCAGAGAAAGATATGATGGATTTATAGATGGGCTGAAAGAAGTCGGAATTGATTTTGACAAAAAGCTTCATTATCCCGGAACATTTTCAGTGGAGACAGGACAGATTGGAGCAATGACGTTGCTTCAGAGAAATCCTGAAATAGACTGCATTGTCTGTGGAAATGATCTTATGGCTATCGGAGCAGTCAGTATCTGTCAGAAACTGGGAAAGAAAATTCCGGAAGATATAAAGATTATGGGGTTTGATGATATTTATATTTCAAAGTATCTGAATCCGGAGATTACTACAGTCAGACAGGATGCTTATGAGATGGGAAAACAGGCAGCACTTATGCTGATCCGGCACATTGAACAGAAAGAACCTTTGACGGATATTGTACTTCCTTATGAGATTATGGAAAGAAGTACTGTATAAAAATGTTGATAAAAATGCGTGAAAAGTTATGGTGCATTCTTTGCATCGTAGTAATGAAAACGCATTTTTATAATAATATGAAAACGTTTAACTAAATTTACCTAAAGGAGGATACAACAATGAATTATCGTAACGTAGGAAAATCAGGACTTAAGATCAGTGAGATTGCACTGGGAAGCTGGATGACAGATCTGAAAGGCAGTGCACAGGAAGATGTTGCAAAGGAAACGGTGAAACTTGCTTATGAAAAAGGAGTTAACTTTTTTGACTGTGCAGATGCTTATTCCGGTGGCGCAGCAGAAAGATTTTTTGGAGAAGTTCTGAAAGATTATCCACGAAAAGAGCTCGTAATTTCAAGTAAAGTATATTTTCCAACAGGAGATGGTGTAAATGACAGGGGGCTTTCCAGAAAACATATCATGGAGAACTGTGAGCAGTCTTTAAAGAATATGAATCTGGATTATCTGGATCTGTATTATTGCCACCGCTATGATGAAAATACAGATCTGGAGGAAACTCTTCGGGCAATGAGTGATCTGGTTGCTCAGGGAAAAGTGTTGTATTATGGTGTCAGTGAAGAATGGGGAAGCGCAAGAATAGAAGAAGCGCAGAAGATTATTGATAAACTTGGACTTTATCCGATTTCAGTAATTCAGCCACAGTATAATATGGTAGACAGATATATCGAACATGAGATTATGGGAACATGCAGAAAATATGGAATCGGCATCACATCATTTTCCCCGCTGTCACAGGGACTTCTGACAGGTAAATATAAGAAAGGACAGCCATATCCGGAAGGTTCCCGTGCAACACACCAGGCCGACAGACAGATCAATGACTTGCTGACTGACAAAAATCTGGCTATTGTTGATGAACTTACAAAAGTAGCAGATGATCTGGGAACAAACCTGGCAATCCTTGCAATGGCATGGATTCTGCAGCATCCGGAAATCAGCTGTGTTATTGCAGGAGCAAGTAAGCCATCTCAGCTGGAAAATAATTTAAAAGCCAGCGGTCTTGTTATCCCGCAGGATGCGATGGACAGAATTGAGGAGATTCTTGGGTTCCATAGATTTGAGCGCCATGTAGGATAAGAAGGGGCAGAAAGATGAGCGAAGTTAATTATGAAGAAATAAAAAAGATGACAGAAGAGCAGGAAAAAGAACTGCGTTTCGATCATTTTTCCAATAAAGATGCGCTGGATCTGGGTCGTTTTATTACGGATAAAATATATGCAGAAAACATGCAGAAAACATGCAGAAAACATGCAGAAAACATGCAGCTTGCAGTAGCAATCAGAAGATTGAACGGTACGATTATATATCAGCATCTGACAGATGGTACAAATCATATTAATCAGAACTGGATGGAACGGAAATTTAATACCGTTTCTTATTTTGAAAGATCATCATTAGGCGCATTGGAAGCTATTTCCGGAGAAACTGTGGAAGTGCATGGACTTGCAAAAGATAAATTTATTTTTGTAGGCGGAGGATTCCCTATTCGTTTAAAGACAGGAGAGATGGTGGCAGTACTTACTGTTTCTAATTTGCATCATATGGATGATCATAAATTTATTGTGAGAGTTCTTTCTGAATATTTGGGAAAATAATAGTATTAACCGGATCAGATAAATTTTTTACTCCAATTGCGAATATTCGATTGACCTGAATAGAAAAGTAGCGAAGTGAATGCTTTTATCTGTTTGACTAATAATGGGAGACTGTGGACTGTTTCGAACACGGCCTCCCGTTTTTATATCTGGGCTTAATTATCTGAGAGTATGGGGGATGGAATTGTTTATGAAAAATTACAAATTTCCCTGACTTAAGCGGCTGTTATGATATTTCCCGGAGTTTGTAACATCTTCTCCGAACCATGCAGGTGGATTATAACTGAGTGCCTGGTCTTCAGAAGAAAATTCCACTTCTGCAAGATAAAGTCCTTTATATGGTGCATCAAATACATCTAATTCTATGGTAAGTCCATCTTTTTCCGGAATAAGATAGCGGGTTTTGGAAATAAGGATTCCATCGGCTTTTGGACGCATATGTTCATAAGATTCCTTTGTAAGTGGAAGATTATATTCTTCGCGAGTCATAAGACCTTTAGATTTATAGGTGAGATAGTAGTTATCATCCTCTTTGCGGATACGGACTACAGGTGCGGTGGATAAATAACCCTGTTCCAGTTTGTGGTGTGGATAAGAGTCAAGATCTGCAGGCAGATTTTCTTTAGATATTAAAAATTTACGTTCGATTTCCATTTAAATTTCCTCCATTGAGTTAAAATGTGTCAATCCTTTAGTTTGTGCTATAATGATAATAGCATAGATAAAAAATAATGAAAACGCATATTTTATTTAAATCAGGTAGCAGAACAGAATGTGAATATCTGTTTGATGTAAAATAGGTAAAAAAATATTACAGGTAACATAGAAGAAAGCAGAAAATAGCATGGAACAGGAAGAAAAATATATGGATGAATACATAAAAGAAATATCAGAAAAAATTGACAGTAAAAAAGAATACTATGCCAAAATCAGCAATAAAATCTGGGAGTTTGCAGAGCCGAGATTTCAGGAATATAAATCCTCTGAATTACTCCAACAATCATTAAAGGAAGAGGATTTTTCTATCAAAGCCAATCTTGCAGGAGAGGAAACTGCATTTATCGCAGAATACGGTTCTGGAAAGCCAGTTATAGGCTTTCTTGGAGAATTTGATGCATTGCCAGGTCTTTCACAAAAAGCAGATGCAACAGAGCGAATTCCAGCAGAACCGACACAAAATTTAAAATGCGAAAATAAATCAGAAAGGGAACAAAAACAAGGCTCAGAGTATGTGAATAATTGCGGTCACGGCTGCGGTCACCAGCTTATCGGAACAGGTACCCTTGCCTCCGTAATAGCATTAAAAGACTTCATGAAAGAGCATAACCTGAAAGGCACAATCCGCTACTATGGCTGCCCAGCCGAAGAAAACGCAGGCGGTAAAGCGTTCCTTGTACGTGATGGCTATTTCAATGACTGCGACCTTGCCCTCTGCTGGCACCCGGAACAAGGGCGACGCGCATGCTACGGAAGCACCAAAGCAAACTTCAGAGTATTTTTCACATTTCACGGGACTCCGGCTCACGCATCCATGTGCCCTGAACTGGGTCGCTCCGCACTGGACGCAGTAGAATTAATGGACGTAGGCGTAAACTACATGCGCGAGCACATGATAGACGAAGCCAGGATCCACTATGCCATCACCGACACAGGTGGAGACGCTCCAAATGTAGTCCAGTCCAGAGCCCAGGTCCTCTACGCTATCCGTGCTCCAAAGATCACCCAGGTAAAAGAACTCTACAACCGCGTCTGCAACATAGCTAAAGGCGCCGCTCTAATGACTGAAACCACCGTAGAAATCCGTCAGGTAGCCGCCTACTCCAACCTGATCTCCAGCAAAATCCTTGCAGACCACATGAACGTATACCTGGAAAAACTCGGCCCGATTCCATATACAGAGCAGGAATATGCCTACGCTCAGAAATTCCAGCAGGCTCTCTCAGACCAGGATAAAAAACAACTCCCGACCATCGCCAGAGACTACTTTGGTCCCCAAGCACCGAAAGTAATGAAAACCCCAATCTTCGAACCAATCGCCTACCAAAACCTGTACAGCGATCTCAAATACTCCACCGATGTAGGAGATGTAAGCTGGATCGTCCCAACCGTCCACCTCAACATCCCCACATTTGCAGCAGGAACCACCCTCCACTCCTGGCAGGCAGTAGCCCAGGGCAAATCCTCCATCGCACATAAAGGAATGCTCTACGCTGCCAAAATCATGGCCCTCACCGCTCTGGATTTCCTGCAAAATCCAGAACTGGCAGATGAAGCCAGAAAAGAACTGACAGAAACACTAGACGGAGAAACATATCCCAATCCATTGCCGAAAGACTTGAAACCAGAGATATGGTAAAAAGTAACATTTTGCCAGTTCCCAGTGTGAACCCCAGGAGACAGAGGGCTTCGCGCGTCCCTACGCAACTCAAACAAACATTGTAACTATCCAGAAAAAATGCTATAATCCATTTCAGAAAAACAAGATAAAAATCTTACAAAAATAAACCAATCAGGAGGCACTAAAAATGAGTAAAAAAGTATACATCTTCCTCGCCGACGGTTTCGAAGACATCGAAGGCTTAACCGTAGTAGACCTTCTCCGCCGCGCCGGAATCGACATCAAAACCGTATCCATCAAAGAAACCACCCAGATTCAGACATCTCACGGCATCACCATGCTCACCGACACCACATTCGCTGAAACTGACTTCACCGATGCCGACATGCTTGTCCTCCCGGGAGGAATGCCAGGAACCAAATACCTCGCAGCCTACAAACCTCTCACCGTCCTCCTGACAGACTTCAACAACAAAGGCAAAAAAATCGCCGCTATCTGCGCAGCACCAAGCGTATTCTCCGGACTCGGATTCCTCAAAGGCAGAAAAGCCACATCCTACCCATCCTTCATGGAAGTCATCGCCAAAGACGGCGCTCAGACCAGCGAAGACAGCGTAGTGGTTGACGGAAACATAACCACCAGCCGAGGCCTCGGAACAGCCGTAGACTTCGCACTTTCCCTGATCGCTCAGCTCGAAAATGACGAAAAAGCAAAAGAAATCGCAGAATCAGTAGTGTATTCCTGCTAAAAACACCCCAAAACCCTTATTTTTATGCGAAAAAACACTAGCACTTTTATATTTTTTGTGCTATACTGCTACAATGACTGTAAATATATAATTAAGTTATAGAGAGGTCTCCCGCTTCTACTAAAAAAGGAAACAGTGGGAGCGGAGCTTAGACTTGAATATATAGAAATAGGTAAAAACTGTGAATGAAATAACGCAGCTGAAAAACCAGTCGCAAAATATAACCTGAAAATTAAGGAGGAACATTGTAACATGAGTTTACAGGTGGAAAAAATGGAAAAAAACATGGCTAAACTTACTATCGAAGTTGCCGCTGAAGATTTAGAGAAAGCTATGCAGAACGCATATCAGAAAGCTAAAGGAAGAATCTCCATCCCAGGATTCCGTAAAGGAAAAGCTCCAAGAAAAATGATCGAGCAGATGTACGGAAAAGGAGTATTCCTTGAAGATGCTGTTAACGCTCTGATCCCGGAACACTACAGCAAAGCATTAGCAGAATGCGAACTTGAGATCGTTTCCCAGCCAACAATCGACATCACACAGGCTGAGCCGGGAAAAGCACTCATCTTCACAGCTGAGGTAGCTACTAAACCAGAAGTTACATTAGGTGACTACAAAGGTGTAGAAGTACCGAAGACTGAGATCAACGTAACAGACGAAGACGTAGACGCTGAGATTAAGAAAGAGCAGGAGAAGAACTCCAGAACAATCAACGTAGAAGACCGTGGAGCTCAGTTACAGGATGTTGTAACAATCGACTTCGAAGGATCTGTTGACGGAGTACCTTTCGACGGCGGACAGGCTACAGAATATCCTCTGACACTTGGTTCCAACACATTCATCCCAGGATTCGAAGATCAGCTTGTTGGCGCTAAAGTTGGCGATGATGTAGACGTAAAAGTTACATTCCCAGAAGAATATCAGGCAAAAGAACTTGCTGGCAAAGAAGCAATCTTCAAATGCGCAGTTAAGAAGATCGAAGCAAAAGAACTTCCAGAACTGGATGACGATTTTGCTAAAGACGTTTCTGAGTTCGATACACTTGCAGAGTACAAAGAACACGTTAAAACAAACCTCGTAGAAAGAAAAGAAAACGAAGCAAAACGTGCAAAAGAAGATGCAGCAGTAGATAAAGCAATCGAAAACGCACAGATGGATATTCCGGAAGCTATGCTTCAGACACAGTGCCGTCAGATGCTTGACGACTTCAGCAGAAGAATGCAGTCTCAGGGATTATCCATGGATCAGTACTTCCAGTTCACAGGCATGACAGCTGAAAAGATGATGGAAGACATGAAACCACAGGCATTAAAGAGAATCCAGACAAGACTGGTTCTTGAGAAAGTAGCAGAAGTTGAGAACATTCAGCCAACAGAGGAAGAAGTAAATGAAGAAATCTCCAAGATGGCTGAAGCATACAAAATGGAAGCTGACAAGTTAAAAGAATTACTTGGAGAGCGCGAACTTGAGCAGATGAAGAAAGACATGGCTGTACAGAAAGCAGTTACTGTTATCGCTGACGCTGCTAAGGAAGTTTAATTTTAAAGTAATCGAATTTTAAGAACCGGAAAGAGACAGGCTCAGATGTCTACCTCTTTCGGAAAAAAGTCAGCCGCGTAAATGGAGGCGTTTATATGAGTTTAGTACCTTATGTCATTGAACAGACAAGCAGGGGAGAGAGAAGCTATGATATCTATTCAAGGCTTCTGAAGGACAGAATCATTTTTCTTGGTGAGGAAGTAAATGATGTGAGTGCAGGACTGATCGTATCACAGCTTCTTTTCCTGGAAGCAGAAGATCCCGGTAAAGATATTCAGCTGTATATCAACAGCCCGGGCGGTTCCGTAACAGCCGGCATGGCGATCTATGATACCATGCAGTATATTAAATGCGATGTTTCTACCATTTGTCTTGGAATGGCTGCCAGCATGGGTGCCTTTCTTCTGGCAGGCGGTGCAAAAGGAAAGAGATTTGCTCTTCCGCATTCCACTATCATGATCCATCAGCCATCCGGCGGTGCGCAGGGACAGGCAACAGAGATCCAGATCGTGGCAGATCATATCGCACAGACAAAGAGAACTTTAAATGAGTTATTGGCTGCAAATACCGGTCAGCCGATAGAAGTTGTTGAGCGTGATACAGACCGGGACAACTATATGACTGCTGAAGAAGCAAAGGCATATGGACTGATTGACGGTGTAGTCATGCATAAATAATGCGAAAGATAAGACTCCTGTGAATCGTCACAGGAGTCTTATTAGTTAGTATAGAGAAAGGACAGACATAAATTCATGGCAGAAAAAATGAGAGAAGGAAAAGTAAGATGCTCCTTTTGCCAGAAGACAGAAGATCAGGTAAGAAAACTGATCGCAGGTCCGGATGGTAAAGTATTTATATGCGACGAGTGCATTGGCATCTGCTCAGAGATCATGGAGGAAGAATTAAATCCTTATGATGACGAGGTTTTGAATTCTGATATTAATCTGTTAAAACCGGAAGAGATCCATGCAGTTCTGGATGATTATGTAATTGGTCAGGATGCAGCAAAAAAGGCTCTTTCCGTTGCTGTTTATAATCACTATAAAAGAATTCTTGCGTCAAAAAATTCTGATGTAGAGCTTCAGAAGAGTAATATTCTGATGCTTGGACCTACAGGTTCAGGTAAAACTCTGCTGGCTCAGACACTTGCCAGACTTCTGAATGTACCGTTTGCTATTGCAGATGCTACCACACTGACAGAAGCCGGATATGTAGGAGAGGATGTTGAGAATATTCTTCTCAAGATCATTCAGGCAGCAGATTATGATATTGAACGTGCACAGTACGGAATTATCTATATTGATGAGATTGATAAGATCACAAGAAAATCTGAGAATCCATCCATAACCCGCGATGTTTCCGGTGAAGGTGTGCAGCAGGCACTTCTGAAGATTCTGGAAGGTACAGTGGCAAGTGTTCCGCCTCAGGGCGGCCGCAAGCATCCTCATCAGGAGTTTCTTCAGATTGATACAACAAATATTCTGTTTATCTGCGGCGGTGCTTTTGACGGAATCGAGAAGATCATTGAGTCCAGACAGGATACCAAGTCCATCGGTTTCGGTGCAGAGGTTTCTGTTAAGGAAGACAGAAATGTGGGTGAAATCCTGAAGGATGTAATGCCAGAAGACTTTATCAAATTCGGCCTGATTCCTGAGTTTATCGGTCGTGTGCCGGTAGTTGTAACTCTGGATGCGCTGGATGAGAATGCGCTGATCAGTATTCTGAAAGAGCCGAAGAACTCACTTACCAAACAGTATCACAGATTATTTGAACTGGATGGTGTTGAACTTGATTTTGAAGATGATGCACTTGAACTGGTCGCAAAGAAATCTCTGGAACGTAAGACAGGAGCCAGAGGTTTGCGTGCGATCATGGAAGGTTCACTGATGGATCTGATGTATAAGATTCCGTCAGATGACACGATTCGCAAGTGTACAATTACCAAAGATGTAGTAGATGGCACCGGTGAGCCGGAGATCGTCCGCGGAGAAGCTCCTGCACAGGCGAAGACAGCCGGAAGCAGAAGAACGTCCCGGACACACAAGAAGGATAAACCGGAAACAGCCTGATGAAAGGGACTGAACAATAAATGACAAATCAGAATATAGTGCTGCCTGCGATCGCTCTCAGGGGGACTACCATCCTTCCCGGGATGATCGTTCATTTTGATGTGAGCAAGGAGCGTTCTGTCAAGGCGATTGAAGCTGCCATGCTTCATGACCAGAAGATTTTTCTGGTTACTCAGATTGATCCTGAGGTGGAATCACCGGATCTGGCAGGTGTATATCATGTAGGAACCATTGCCTATATCAAACAGGTTGTGAAACTTCCGCAGAACCTTTTGCGGGTACTTGTAGAGGGAACGGGAAGAGCCACACTTGTGAAATTTGAGCAGGAGTTTCCGTTTATCAGAAGTGAGATCACACCTGTTGATGAAGAAGAAATGCAGATGCCGGAACCAGTGATGGAAGCCATGCACAGAAGCCTTAAGGAATTATTCCACAGATACTGCATGGAAAATGGAAAAGTCAGCAAAGAGCTGGTAGCACAGATTTTAAATATAGATAATGTTGAGGAACTGGTTGAGCAGATTGCCGTAAATATTCCTTTATCTTATCAGAATAAGCAGAAGATCCTGGAGGCACTTACACTGGAGGAACGTTATGAAGTTCTGGGTGCAATCCTTGGAAATGAGATTGAGATCATGCAGATTGGCAGAGATCTCCAGAAAAAAGTGAAGGCCAGAATTGATAATAATCAGAGAGAATATATTCTCAGAGAGCAGCTGAAACTGATACGTGAGGAACTGGGTGAGGATAATACTGCGGATGACGCAGAGGAGTTTAAGAAGAAACTTCAGGAACTTCAGGCCGGCGATGAGGTAAAAGAGAAGATCAGCAAAGAAATCGAGAGATTTAAGAATACCAACAGCAATGTATCCGAGAATGCAGTACTGCGTGGTTATATTGAGACCATGCTGGCACTTCCGTGGGAGAAGAAATCCACAGATTCTGATGATCTGAAAGAAGCATGGAAAGTACTTCAGGAAGGTCATTACGGTCTGAAAGATGTGAAGGAGCGTGTGATGGAGTTCCTTTCCGTCCGCAAACTGACACATAAGGGAAAAAGTCCGATCCTTTGTCTGGTAGGACCTCCCGGAACAGGTAAAACCTCCATTGCCCGATCGATTGCAGAAGCAATGCATAAGAAATATGTACGTATCTGTCTGGGCGGTGTGAGAGATGAGGCTGAGATCCGGGGCCACAGAAAGACTTATGTAGGAGCAATGCCGGGAAGGATCACTGCAGCATTGCAGCAGGCAGGAGTGAGCAATCCTCTGATGCTTCTGGATGAGATTGACAAGACCAGCAGTGATTATAAAGGAGATACTTCTGCGGCACTTCTTGAAGTGCTTGATCCGGAACAGAACAGTAGATTTATGGATCATTATATAGAGGTTCCACAGGATCTTTCAGAAGTACTGTTTATTGCAACTGCAAACGATGTTCAGGGCATTCCGAGACCACTTCTTGACCGTATGGAACTGATCGAGATCGCAGGTTATACTGAGAATGAGAAGGAACATATTGCAAAGGAACATCTGATTCCGAAGCAGATGGAAGAGAACGGTATCGAGAAAGGTAAACTGACAATCCAGTCAGCGGCTCTTAAGAAGATCATCAACAATTATACAAAAGAAGCCGGAGTTCGAAACCTGGAGAGAACCATCGGACAGATATGCAGAAAAACTGCACGTCTGATCATGGAAGAAGATAAAAAGAAAGTTACAGTGACTTCAAAGAATCTGTCAGATTTTCTTGGAAAAGAGCATTTTAACTATCTTATGGCAAATAAGAAAGATGAGATTGGTATTTCCCGCGGGCTTGCCTGGACACAGGTGGGCGGCGATACACTGCAGATTGAAGTCAATGTAATGCCCGGAAAAGGTGAGCTGATGCTTACCGGACAGTTGGGAGATGTTATGAAAGAGTCTGCACAGGCAGGTATTACTTACATTCGTTCCATTGCCTCTGACTATAAAGTTGAGCCGGAATTTTTTCAGGAAAACGATATTCATGTGCATATTCCGGAAGGGGCAGTACCAAAAGACGGACCATCCGCAGGTATTACCATGGCAACTGCAATCCTTTCCGCAATTATTAAGAAGCCGGTAAGGGCAGACCTTGCAATGACCGGTGAGATCACACTGAGAGGAAGAGTTCTTCCGATCGGCGGTTTAAAAGAGAAACTTCTTGCAGCAAAATATGCAAAGATCAAAGAAGTATTAGTACCGGCAGAGAATAAGCCGGATATTCAGGAATTAGATAAGGAAATCACAGACGGACTTACGATCACATTTGTAAGTTCTATGAAAGAAGTACTGAATAAGGCACTTGTATCATAAAAAGAATAAAGAGTCAGTCTGGATCAGGATTGACTCTTTGTTGTGAAAAAAGAGAGGAAATCAATGGTTATTAAGAATGTATCATTAGATATCGTATGCGGTATCACCAGCAAACTCCCGGATACTAACAGACCGGAGGTTGCATTTGCAGGAAAATCAAATGTAGGAAAATCATCTCTGATCAACGGGCTGATGAACCGGAAATCTCTTGCCAGAACAAGTGCACAGCCGGGAAAAACACAGACCATTAACTTTTATAATATTAATGAGGCCATGTATCTGGTAGACCTCCCGGGCTATGGATACGCAAAGGTTTCACAGTCTGAGAAAGAAAAATGGGGCAAGATGATTGAGAGATATCTTCATACATCCAAAAATCTTAAGGCAGTTTTTCTTCTCATTGACATCCGTCATGATCCATCTGCAAATGATAAGATGATGTATGATTGGATCCTGAACAATGGTTATGAGCCAATCATCATAGCGACCAAGCTTGACAAGCTCAAACGAAGCCAGGTTCAGAAGAATATCAAAGCAATCAAGGAAGGGCTGAAGCTGAGCAAAGATGGCATTATTATTCCTTTCTCCGCTGAGACAAAGCAGGGAAGAGATGAAATCTGGGCTCTGATTGACGAATTGACCGGACTGGCAGCTACCGAAGAAGCCTGAGAAAAATATACGAGGACAAAAAATATTATGGGAATTATCAAGGCATTCAAGCTGGGATTTGACTATCTCAAGTATGATGAAGACGGCAACGTGCAGGATACGCAGCGTGCCGTCAATGATGTAAACCTGGACATTGAAGCCGGACAATTCGTGGCTGTTCTGGGACATAATGGTTCCGGAAAATCTACTCTTGCCAAGCATTTGAATGCACTTTTGCTTCCGACAGAAGGTACATTATGGGTAGATGGGATTGACACGTCTAAAGAGCCGGAACTATGGAAAGTCCGCCAGAAAGCGGGCATGGTTTTTCAGAATCCTGACAATCAGATCATAGGAACTGTAGTAGAAGAAGACGTAGGTTTCGGACCGGAGAACATGGGCGTACCTACAGAGAAAATCTGGGAACGTGTAGATGAGAGCCTGAAGAAAACAGGCATGGCCTCCTACCGTTATCATTCTCCGAATAAACTTTCCGGCGGACAGAAGCAGAGGGTTGCCATTGCCGGTGTCATGGCAATGCGCCCGAAGTGCATCATCCTGGATGAGCCAACTGCCATGCTGGACCCGAATGGACGAAAGGAAGTTCTCGAGGCAGTCAGTGACCTTAACAAACAGGAGGGAGTAACAGTCATTCTGATCACACATTATATGGAAGAGGTTGTCCGTGCAGACAAGGTTTATGTTATGGACAGCGGAGAAGTGGTGATGCAGGGAACACCAAGGGAGATATTTTCCCAGGTGGAAACTCTGAAAGAATACAGACTGGATGTGCCGCAGGTAACACTTCTGGCACATGAACTTCATAAAGCCGGAGTGGATATTCCGGAAGGAATACTGACTACAGAGGAGCTGGTGAATGCCTTATGTCTATAGAATTAAAGAACGTAACTTATACCTACAGTCCGGGAACTGCATATGAGATCCATGCGTTGAAAGACGTAAATCTTACGATTCCGGATGGACAGTTTATCGGAATCATCGGGCATACAGGAAGTGGAAAATCCACTCTGATCCAGCATTTCAATGCACTGATTCGACCGACTTCCGGTACCATTACCTATAACGGAGAGGATATCTGGGGAGAAAAATATGACCGCCGTGCTCTGAGAAGCGAGGTAGGCCTGGTGTTCCAGTATCCGGAGCATCAGCTTTTTGAGAATGACGTGCTCTCTGACGTCTGCTTCGGACCGATGAATCAGGGATTATCCAGAGAAGAGGCAGAAGTGGAAGCGAAGAAAGCCCTGGAGCATGTAGGGTTTAAGGAAGAGAACTACAGCAAATCTCCATTTGAGCTTTCCGGCGGACAGAAGAAACGAGTTGCCATTGCCGGAGTTCTGGCGATGAACCCGAAGATCCTGATCCTTGATGAACCGACAGCGGGTCTGGATCCGAAAGGACGCGATGACATCCTTGACCAGATCGCAGAGCTTCATAAAGTAAGAGGAATTACCATTATCCTTGTATCCCACAGTATGGAAGATATCGCGAAATATGCGGAGAGACTGATCGTAGTCAACGACGGAGAGATTGCATATGATGACGCTCCGAAGGCTGTATTTGCCCATTATAGAGAGCTGGAAGCCATGGGACTTGCAGCACCGCAGATCACTTATATCATGCATGCATTGAAGGAAAAGGGGCTTGATGTGGATGTGACTGCGACTACGGTGGAGGAAGCAAAAGAGAATATTCTGGAAGTGTTGAGAAAAACAGCACCAGAGAAATTGAAGCATTCTGAGAAACAGACGCATTTGAATGAGAAATCATCAGATACAGTAACTGTAGAAACAGAGACTTTGATCAGTGAGATGGAAACAGATCTGACAGAGGATGAGAAGAAAGATGCTCATTCAGAAGCTGAAAATGAAGTTTTAAATGCTGAAAATGAAGCTTCAGATAAAATGTATGCTGCACCAGAAGAGAATAAGGGAGGAGAGGAAGCATGATCCGAGACATTACATTAGGACAGTATTATCCTGCCGACTCTATTCTCCACAAAATGGACCCAAGAGCAAAACTGGTGGGTACAATGGTATTTATTATCTCCGTATTTGTATTCCATACATTTCCAGGATATGCAGTAGCAACTTTATTTCTGGCAGGTATGATCATTATCTCTAAAGTCCCGCCGAAATTCATGTTCAAGGGACTGAAAGCAATTGTAATGTTGCTTATGATCACAGTAGTATTCAACATTCTGCTGACTCCGGGAAAAGTCCTCTGGCAGTGGGGAATCCTGCATGTCACAGAAGAGGGCCTGAAACTGGCAGGAAGAATGGCAATCCGCCTGACTTATCTTGTGATCGGTTCCTCGATCATGACGCTGACAACAACACCAAATCAGCTCACAGACGGTCTGGAACGACTTCTCAGACCACTGAATAAGCTTCATGTACCGATCCATGAGATTGCCATGATGATGTCCATCGCATTAAGATTCATCCCGATCCTGCTGGAAGAAACCGACAAGATCATGAAAGCACAGATCGCCCGTGGAGCAGACTTTGAAAACGGAAATCTGGTCCAGAAAGCCAAGAACATGATTCCGCTTTTGGTACCGCTGTTCATCTCAGCTTTCCGAAGAGCCAACGATCTGGCAATGGCAATGGAAGCAAGATGTTACCACGGCGGCGACAACAGAACCCAGATGAAACCACTGCAGTATCAGTCGAGAGATTATATTGCGTATGTGGTGATGTTTGCTTATCTGGCGATTGCCATTATTTTCAGAATCGTGGGAATCTAAGAAGGGACTGAACAGTTACTGATTTATAATGATATTTTATATGCTGTAATCCGGAGTAAATGGGTTACAGCATATTGTTTATTTTAGTATAGCAATTTCATAAAATACTGTAGGTCGGTTCAGCAGAGTGTGACTACGTGGTGTACTTTTGGCTGTTACACATTATCATGCCTAGAGATACTTTTCTTTTTTACATTCTGCTGAACTGCTTCGCTTGCATTATTTATGGAGTTTTTATAGACAAGTTTTTCAATATTTTATGGAGGAAAACAGATGAAAAGAATTGGCCTTGTAGTTGCATATGACGGCACAAACTACTGCGGCTGGCAGACGCAGCCAAACGGAATTACCGTACAGGGGGTATTAAATGATACACTGTCTGAGCTTCTCGGCGAGAAAATAGAAACTATCGGTGCAAGCCGTACAGACGCAGGGGTTCATGCTATGGGAAACGTGGCAGTATTTGACACCAACACACGCATCCCGGGAGAAAAGATCTCCTATGCACTGAACCAGCGTCTTCCGGAAGATATCCGCATTCAACTCTCCGAAGAAGTAGAGCCGGATTTCCATCCACGCTACTGCGACAGTGAGAAAACATACGAATACCGCATCCTGAACCGCAAATTCCCGGTTCCGACAGAGCGCTTATACACATATTTCTACCACTATAAACTGGACGTAGATAAGATGAAAGTAGCAACCTCATACCTGATTGGACAGCATGATTTTGCTTCATTCTGCGGTGCAAAAGCGCAGGTAAAAACAACTATCCGTACAGTAACGGGAATAGACGTATGGCGTGACGGAGATATCGTAACCATTCGCGTAACAGGAACAGGATTTCTCTACAACATGGTCCGCATCATTTCCGGAACTCTGATCGAAGTAGGAAACGGCCAGTATCCACCGGAGAGAGTAAAGACAATCCTGGAAGCCTGCAACCGTGAAATGGCAGGTCCGACGGCTCCGGCACAGGGACTGACATTGATGGGGATTGAATTTTTTGATTGATAGTTAAGCAGATGATTATTCGCTTTGCTGCTTGCGTATAACCGAATAATTGTCCGACAGTATATCAGGATAAGATTGCACTCCTCCCGATACAAGCAGGTCTCTGTTCATTGCTTTTTTATTGAAGCATAGGACTTGCCTGACTGAAACAAAATATAAAAATTATTGCATGCTGTATTTTTTCAGACCGAGTGACTGAGATATTGCATGCAATTTTTTTACAACAATGGATATGGAAAATGAAAACGGGGGAGTAACGAAAAAAGTTGAAAAAACGACACAAAAACTATTGACAGAACAGAACCCTTATAATATAATAACCAAATGTGACGTAGTGCGAGATGCTTAAGCCAAATAGCCCAGGCGAAAGTATTTATCAGCGGTTTCGGACATTTCCGCATTTTTAGCACCGGCGTTTCCAATAACTTATATTCGCGGGAAATTCCGCGGTTAATTAAACTATCGTTGATAAATAACAGGAGGTAAAACCATGCAGACTTATATGGCTAATCCAGATAAAATCGAAAGAAAATGGTATGTAGTTGACGCTGATGGATGTACTCTTGGCCGTCTGGCTTCCGGAGTAGCAAGCGTTTTAAGAGGAAAGAACAAACCACAGTTTACACCACACGTAGACACAGGTGATTATGTAATTATCGTTAACGCTGACAAGATTAAAGTTACAGGTAAGAAATTAGACCAGAAAATCTACTACAATCACTCCGATTATGTAGGTGGAATGAGAGAAACCACATTAAAAGAAATGTTAGCAAAGAAACCTGAGAGAGTTATCGAGCTCGCAGTTAAAGGTATGCTTCCAAAAGGACCTTTAGGAAGAAGCATGTACAAGAAACTTTTCGTATATGCAGGACCGGAACACAAACATGAAGCTCAGAAACCAGAAGCTTTAACATTTTAATTAGGAGGTAGAAAACATTGGCTAGCGCAAAATTCTACGGAACAGGAAGAAGAAAAAAATCAATCGCAAGAGTTTATCTTGTACCTGGAACCGGTAAGATCACAATCAATAAAAGAGATATCGATGAATATTTTGGATTAGATACACTGAAAGTTATCGTTCGTCAGCCTTTAGCTGCAACAGAAACAGAAGGCAAATTCGACGTATTAGTTAACGTTCACGGTGGTGGATACACAGGACAGGCTGGTGCTATCAGACACGGCGTTGCAAGAGCCCTTCTTCAGGCAGACAACGACTACAGACCAGTTCTGAAAGCTGCTGGATTCTTAACACGTGACCCACGTATGAAAGAACGTAAGAAGTACGGCCTCAAGGCAGCACGTCGTGCTCCTCAGTTCAGCAAGAGATAATCAGCTGTTCAAACTGTATCAAAATGCTTCAAAAAGCCCGGAAATACGCTATTTTCCGGGCTTTTTCTATACCCAAAATTCTGCCTGGACTGTTCGGTTTTGATGGAATTTGAACGGAAATTTATGGGTTTATAGTGGTCAAATTACTGGTGGACAAGCCCATTTTGACCTCTTATGGGTTAAATTACTGGTGGACAATAGGAGCAAATGAAGTCCAATTTTGCCATCGACGGACGAACACATACTTGACTGATTTACATAGAGCCTTGGCTCATTCTTTGAAAACGAGAATGGGTCGAGGCTCTATTTTTTTTGCCCGAAATCCGGCGAGACAAATTTGAGTAGGAGGTAACAGGTATGACGGATTTCAATCAGAAGACCCATGACACCGATGTGGGCAGTCATGGCGGACAGTCGAGGCAGATGATGGAGGTGTTTGAGAACCAGGAGTTTGGTTCGATCCGTTTGTTACAGGAGGCAGGCAAGACCTTCTTCTGTGCAAGCGACGTGGCGAAAGCGTTGGGGTATGTGAATCCCTACGCCGCAGTGAAACGCCATTGCAGAGGCCCCCTAACGAAACGCGAGGGGGTCGTTCAGAAGGTGAATCAGTATGGGGATGCTGGAGAGCAGGTCGTTGAAATCGCCTTTATCACAGAAGGTGATGTTTACCGGCTGATCGTTCACAGCAAGCTGCCATCGGCAGAACGATTTGAACACTGGGTGTTTGATGAAGTTCTCCCTTCTATCCGCAAGCATGGTGTGTATATGAGCGATTTCATTTTGGATCAGGTGATTCAGCATCCGGAGGTCATCTACACCCTGGCACAGGAGCTTGTAGCCGAGAGGGAGCAGCTTGAGGGTATCCGCAAACAGCTGGATGCGGCACAGCCCAAGGCAGACTACTTCGACACCTTTGTGAACTCGGAGGATTGTACCTGCATCCGGAATTTCTGTAAGGAAATCGGAATCCCGGAGAAGACGGCAGTGGCTCTCTTACTGGATCATCGCTATCTGTACCGCAGTCCAAGCGGCTGGCTGATGCCTTTTGCAGACAAATCTGCAAGGGGCTATTTTATTGTCCGGGATTGCTACGGCAGAAGCGGAAAGCTGGTGCAGCAGACGAGAGTGACCTGCAAGGGAAAGAATCATCTCTTCAAGTTGTTTAAGAAATGGGGTGTGATCGAATGACGCTTTTTACAGAGGGACGCCTTCAGGCGTTTGAACGCATGATGCAGGATACCGGCAAATACCATCGCCGGGAGGACAGCGAAGCTCGTCCGCGCAAATGTCCGAAGAAGAAAGCGGAGCCTGCGAAAAAGGATGGTGAGCACCATGCCGGTATTCAGGGTTGAGAAAAACAGCAATTACACAACGATGTGCAATTACCACCTGCGGGATCAGGGTCTCAGCCTGAAAGGAAAAGGACTTCTCTCCATGCTGCTCAGTTTGCCAGACACATGGAACTATTCGGTACGGGGGTTATCTTCGATTACGCCGGATGGCGTAGATGGAGTGCTTACGGCTCTGAAGGAGCTGGAGCGTCTTGGGTATCTGGAAAGGAACCAGCAGCGTGAGAGCAACGGTCGGATGGGCAGAGCGGAGTATGTGATTTATGAGATGCCAAGGAAAAAGCCGTGTTCGGAATCACCGTGTACGGAAAAGCCGTATACGGTAAATCCGGATACGGACACACCGGTTACGGAAAATCCCGCGCAATTAAGTACTAATAGAACAAGTACTGAAACAATCAATAAAAGAGAGAAGAAGGAAATCCAGCATCGGTATGGCTCATACGGAAATGTTCTTCTCTCCGATACGGAATACGGCAAGCTCAGGCAGGAGTTCCCAGGAGATTATCAGATGCGGGTGGAGCGGCTCTCTGAGTATATGGCCTCCACCGGCAGGAGATACAAAAATCACCTTGCCACAATCCGGAGTTGGGCGAAGAGAGAAAAGCCGAAGTATAACCCGGCAGACTACACATTTGAGGAAGGAGACAGCCTATGAGCGACATGGTGCCTGAAGTTTTGAATGCAGCGTTGGATTCGCTCTTTACGCCGAAAGAACCCGGAGAGCGGGAATACCAGGGCGAGGACGGACTGCTGTATTGCCGGAACTGCCACACGCCGGTGCAGTGCAGGGTAAAGCTCTGGGGTAGAGACAAGATTGTTCCCTGCCTTTGCAGATGCCAGCAAGAGGCAATGGCGGAAAAGAAACGCCAGGATGAGTGGGTGGAGCGGCAGCGTAAAATCAGACAGCTGAAAGCAACGGGGATTCAGGAAAAGCATCTTCTGGAATGGAATTTTGCCGTTGCAGAAGACAACAAGGATATCCAGATGGCAAAACGCTATGTGGAGCAGTGGAAAAAGGTCAAGGCTGAAAACCTTGGCCTTTTGTTATGGGGAGATGTCGGAACCGGAAAGTCCTTTGTGGCGGCATGTATTGCCAATGCGCTGCTGGAGCAGGGCATTCCGGTTTTGATGACGAACTTCTCCAAGATCCTGAACCAGATGGGTGCCATGTATTCGGAAGAGCGATACCGGTATATCGCTTCGTTTTCCAACTATTCTTTGTTGATTCTGGATGATCTGGGAATTGAGCGCAGCACCGAATATGCGCTGGAGCAGGTCTACGCTGTTATTGATGAGCGGTATAAGTCCGGGCTTCCGGTCATTATCACAACCAATCTGAAGATTGCTGAAATCCGCAATCCGCAGGATGTGGCATATGCCCGGATTTACAGCAGGATTCTGGAAATGTGTACGCCGGTGCGAATCAGCGGAGAAGACCGCAGAAAAAGTATTGGAAAAGAAAAACAGCAGATCGTTAAGGAGGTACTTGATCTATGAAGTGCAAGGCAAAAAAGGCGTTTTTCGCAGGCAAGAATGACATCTATCACCGCTGGAAGGAGGTTAAGAAGCTGAATGGCAAAAGCAAAAACCAGTATTACAACAGAAAACCGCAGTGGCTCAGCTGCCGACGCTGCGGCTAAGGAGCAACGGACGGAGATGCCGCTTTCTGACCTGCATCCCTTTGAAGGTCATCCCTTTAAGGTGCTGGACGATGAGCTGATGGAACAGACCGTGGAGAGCATCAAGCAGATCGGTGTGGTATCACCGCTGATTGTCCGGCCTGATCCGGAAGGCGGATTTGAAATTCTTTCAGGACACCGCAGGCTTCATGCAGCGCAGCTGGCAGGTTTGGAGACAGTGCCGGTCATCGTCAAGGAAATGGACGATGATGCGGCAATCATCTTTATGGTGGACAGCAACTTGCAGCGGGAGAATATCCTTCCCAGTGAGAGAGCATTTTCCTACAAGATGAAGTTGGAAGCGATGAAGCATCAAGGTCAGAGAAAAGATTTGACTTCGGAGCAATTTGCACCGAAGTTGTCTACGGAGGTTATTGGCGAAGCTGTTGGAATGAGTAAGGATACGGTTAAACGCTATATCCGCCTTACCAACCTGATTCCCGAAATTCTGGATATGGTGGATGAGAAGAAAATCGCCTTCAATCCGGCGGTAGAGCTTTCCTATCTGAAACCGTCTGAACAGAAAGAATTTCTGGAAGCAATGGACTATGCACAGGCATCTCCATCTCTGTCGCAGGCACAGCGGCTGAAAAAGCTCTCGCAGGAGGGCGGCTGTACCTTGGATGCCATGTGTGAAGTGATGAATGAAATCAAAAAGGATGAGCTTGACCATGTGACGATAAAAAACGAGGTTCTTCGGAAGTATTTCCCGAAATCCTATACGCCGAAGCAGATGCAGGACACGATTATCCGGCTGCTGGAAAAATGGCAGCGAAGTAAACAACGAGATATGGAACGATAAAAAGGAGACTTTTATGATGATGAACTTTAAGAAGAATCAGAACAACGCAGTGTGCAGCATGGATTGCAAGAACTGCCCGAATGGTGCATCGCAGCCGAATCCGATGGATGATCCCATGTTTGAGAAGTCCATTGCGATGCTTCATAACTGGGTGATGCTGGAGGCAATCCGTGAAGATCACCCGAAGGAGCGCATTGTGATGGTGATCCTGCCGGGGGCTGGCGGCGAGCTTCTGACCGAGGACGGCAGTCGAGACATCTTTGAGGATGTTTACGATGAGATGGAGGCTGATCTGGTGGCAGATGGGGAACTGCTTCTCCATTATGATAAGAGCGATGTGATCGAGACTGACAGAACCCGCTATCTGCTGGGAGCTGCGGAAGTTTCGGAAATCGACCAGAACGGCAACGAATGCAGCATCAATCTGTTTACGCTGGAACGTACCATCGACTATGTGAACGAAAACCTGACGGTGGTTTCCATTGGCGGCGAGTTGGTTCCGGCATTGCGCCTGATCTAAGGAGGTGCCTATGAAGAAATTTGATGTGGAGATTACAGAAACTCTCCAGAGAAAGGTTTCCGTGGAAGCTGCCTCACAGGAAGACGCGGAACGCATGGTGACGCAGGCGTGGAATAACCAGGACTATGTTCTGGATTCCAGCGATTTCACCGGTGTGGACTTCAAGACCGTGGGAGAACATGAATTGGCAGAGACCAGGACAATGGATGTGTTGCTGGTACAGCCCAATGCCTATCCGAAGAAAATCAGTGTTGGCACGGAGCTGGAAGATTTGCAGGCAATGGTTGGCGGGGATATTGAAGTAACCTATCCATTTGAGGATGAAGTGGCCATTATTCTGAATGAATCCGGCAAAATCAATGGCCTCCCGCTGAACCGTGCTATTTACACCGAAGACGGGGATATGCAGGACATTTATGCCGGTGATTTTCTGGTGGTTGGGCTGACAGAGGATGACTTTAGTTCTCTGACTTCGGAGCAAATGCAGAAATTTGAGGAGCAGTTCCATCAGCCCCAGATGTTCGTTCGTATGGGGCGCAGCATCATGGCGATTCCGGTTCCGGATGACATGGTGAAGAAGATGGAGGAAAAGGCTGCAAAGCCCCAGGAAAAGAGCAAACTGGCACCGGACCTGGATAGTTTGTAAGGAAGGAGGCGGATATTCATGCAGGAAGAAGTTGAAAATCGTACAGTCAATCTGGCAATCAGCACCACGAAACTGACCTTTCGCACCATCGTGAATGGCTATAATGCCTGGAAACGGCACCATCAGGCGAAGGTGGCTCAGAAAACATCGCAGTTGCCGGTTGGAAAGCAGAGCATCAAAGAACTGATCGGTCAGAATCAGGGAGTCAGCAGTATCCCCATTGAGAAAACGGATTTGAAAGGATTTGAGCAGGTGGCGCGGAAATACGGTGTGGATTATGCCATTACGAAAGACCAAAATGTGATTCCACCCAAGTACACGGTGTTCTTTAAGGCGAAGGATGCGGATGCACTGACTTCCGCTTTTGAGGAATTCACCAACCGCAAGCTGAAAGCAAAGGAAAAACCGAGTGTTCTGGAGCAGCTTAACAAGCTCAAAGAGCTGGTTGCTACAATTCTGCCGGATAAGGTTCGCCACAAAAGTCAGGAGCGTGATCTATGAGTAATAAGACCAAAAAGCTGCTGATCCTGAACCTGCCGTACTTCATTGCCGGTCTTGTATGTACCAATCTGGGAGAAGCGTGGAGAATTGCCGAGGGCGCAGACATGTATGAAAAGCTCCTCGGCTTTCTTTCTGCCCTGGGTGCAGCATTTTCCAACCCGATGCCAAGTCTGCATCCGCTGGATTTGCTGATTGGTGTGTGCTGCGGAGCGGGTCTGCGGCTTGCTGTGTATCTGAAAGGCAAAAATGCCAAGAAATATCGTCATGGCATGGAGTATGGCTCTGCCCGGTGGGGTACGCAGAAAGACATCGAGCCGTTTGAAGATCCGGTGTTCGCAAACAATGTGATTCTGACCCGGACGGAGCGGCTGATGATGGGAAATCGTCCGAAGAATCCGGCAAATGCCAGAAACAAAAATGTGCTGGTGGTCGGCGGTTCCGGCAGCGGCAAGACGAGGTTTTGGCTTAAACCCAACCTTTTACAATGTCACAGTTCCTACGTGGTCACTGACCCGAAAGGCGATATCGTAATCGACTGCGGACAAGCCCTTTTGAAGAATGGATACAGCATCCGGATCTTTAACACCATCAATTTCAGAAAGTCGATGCATTATAATCCCTTCGCGTATATTCACAGCGAAAAGGATATTTTGAAGCTGACCACAACGCTCATTGCCAACACCAAGGGAGACGGCAAGGCCGGTGACGAATTCTGGACGAAGGCAGAGACCTTGCTGTATTGTGCTTTGATTGGTTATATCCACTATGAGGCACCGCTGGAAGAGCAGAACTTTGCAACGTTGATTGAATTCCTGAATGCGATGGAAGTGCGCGAGGATGATGAAACCTTTCAGAATCCAGTGGATCAGATGTTTGAAGCATTGAAAAAGAAGAAGCCGAACCACTTTGCTGTCCGTCAATATGCCAAGTTCAAGCTGGCGGCGGGCAAGACCTTAAAGTCGATTCTTGTGAGCTGCGGTGCACGTCTGGCTCCCTTTGATATTGAGGAAGTCCGCGATATCACCATGTACGATGAGCTGTCGCTGGATACGGTGGGAGACAAGAAAACGGCTCTGTTCCTCATTATGAGCGATACAGACCCGACTTTTAATTTCCTGATTTCGATGATCTATACACAGCTGTTTAACCTGCTGTGCGAGAAAGCGGATGATGTTTACGGCGGCAGATTGCCGGTGCATGTGCGCTGCCTGATTGATGAGTGTGCGAACATTGGTCAGATTCCGAATCTGGAAAAGCTGGTAGCCACCATCCGATCAAGAGAAATCTCGGCATGTCTGGTACTTCAGGCACAGAGCCAGTTGAAGGCAATCTACAAGGACAATGCCGATACCATCATCGGCAATATGGATTCCCGTATTTTTCTTGGTGGTTCAGAGCCGACTACGCTAAAAGAATTGAATCAGGCACTGGGGAAAGAAACGATTGATCTGTACAACACTTCCGATACCAGAGGCAACAGCCCATCCTACGGCACCAATTATCAGAAGGTTGGGCATGACCTGGCTTCGGTGGATGAACTGGCTGTGTTGGATGGCGGAAAGTGCATTTTGCAGCTGCGCGGTGTCAGGCCGTTTAAGTCAGATAAATACGATCTGACCCAACATCCGAACTACAAGCTCACTGCCGGTGCTGATAAGAAAAACACGTTCAGCATCGAGGCGTTTCTCGACCATCGGCTGAAGCTCAAGCCCGGTGATAAGTATGAAGTGGTTGATGCAGATCGTGTGAAGTAAGGCTGTTCCAGTGACGAAGGTGTCATGGGCGCGCTGCTGACAACAGAATAAGAAGGGGCGGCGAGCTGCCGCCTCTTTACATAGCCAGGTTCCTGATTGAAATTGGAGACCTGGCTATATGTTTGCCCATTTGCAGGTGCACATGCAGATGGAAAATCACTATTCATCAGCCCACAAGGGCGCAGCGTACAAGGAGGTACACATTTATGGCATTTTTCAACAGCGCAGTAACCGTTCTTCAGACCCTCGTCATCGCACTGGGTGCCGGTCTCGGTATCCTGTCTCTTATACACATCTGACG